>CAYYOQ010000218.1:0-4548 GCA_964473235.1 uncultured Thermodesulfobacteriota bacterium
TATATCGTTTGGGTTTAAGATAACTTGAGTGAAAACGGGAGGAAGCCGGTAAAATCACTTCTTCCTCTTTCATTGTCATTCCTTATTACCTTTACTACTTTAAGAAGTGAAAACCTCAAATAGTATAAATAACACAAAAATAATTTTTTATTAACCAATTCTTTACTTGTCATTTTTACCATGCTATACCGAGATTAAGGGAAGAGATAAAAGAGGTGGTTGACGGGATTGTACAATTGATTAGCGCAGAGTAGACTTTTTATCTCATGATAAGATTATAGAAACCCCTTTAACATAGCGTGAGGGGTTTCTTTTTAGAACAGCTTTCTAAAAGTTTTTGCTACTTCTTCAGGCAGGGTGTCAACCACCCAGACGTCGTAGAGCCGCTCGAAGGGACCAGCATCGTTGGTGTAGATGCCCTGGGGGTAGGGTCTAGAGATGATTTTAAAGTGGAGCGTGAAGTAGGGAAGCTTTTCATCTATACCTGAAGAAAAAGAAACCATATTGAAACTTCCCACTCCCATTGATTTATATCCTTTGAGAATCTTGCTCATGCATTCTGAGAGCGTGTCAAGGTGGTGTTCGTTGAGTTCGCTGAATGAACTTATTCCTTTCACAATAATGGTAACCTCCCTGAACCCCCTGGGTGCGTAGCTTGCGATAAGGTGAATACCGTTAACCTCTCCGATGTATCTTTGATTCAATCTTTTTTCTTCTTCTATCAACTCATTCCAGTAATTTTTGCCTTCTTTTTCATAATGCGCTTTACCCTTCTCTACTATTAACTTTAACTCCGGTATGGGTGTCTGTTCCGCCATGAGTTGCACATGAGGGTGGATGATGCTCCCGGCTGAAGGGGGGAGGTAGTTCCACAGATAGATAGGATAGTGTGCGTTGGGGTAATACTGATACACTTTGAGGAAGTAATTTTTACTTGCCCTAAGATTCCTGGTGAGTAGCGCTTCATCGAACTGGTCTACATCTAGGTAGTGCAGAGGTGAGAGCGTTGCCACCGCGTGGTATTGGGAGAAGGGATTCAGGTTGGGAAAGATGAAGGTGTCTCCCGATTGCATGCGCCCCTCTTTGCAGAAATCTTGTGGAAAACAGGGTGTAGCCTCTTGTATTTTCTCAGGGCAGAAGGGGCAATTATCCTTTGTGGAGTTGATCCATTCCTTGACATCACCTGTGTCCGATGCCGTGTGCTTTAACCTTTTTGCCCGGGCGGGATTGATTCGGGTTTGGTGATTAGTCAAAGGGTCAAATCGGTACTCTACACCGTTATGAAGTTCCTTCTTAAATTCCATGTTAGAATTAAATGAGGAATCTTGCTTTTGATGCCTCTTTAGTTACAAAATTGAGTTGACTGAATTGAGAAAAAAAATTTCGGTATCATATCCCAATTCCTCAATTTCTAGAAGGCTGTCGGAAAACGTCCGTCTGCTGTGTTGCACTCATCCTTCGTCATTGCAGCGTACTGCACAAGTACGCCTCATTCCTCAGGATTTCGTGCGCCTTGCATCTGAACATTTTTCAACAGCCTCCATACAAGTGGGTATTCCGACAGGCTCCTAGTTCTCTGAATTTATACTCTATCACCAGTGAAAAGGAAAGGCAAAAGGCTGGAGATTAAATACTTTTAAAAATTTCTATTTATGCTATTCTTCCAGTTTGTTCTAAATAAGTCTATTCAACCTTTTATAGGAAGTGCAGAGTATTTTTCATGTATATCCAACCCAAAACCTATGATGTGCTGGTGGTAGGCGGAGGACATGCGGGGTGTGAGGCGGCGCTTGCTGCAGCTCGCATGGGGTGCTGTACCTTGCTGCTCACTATCAACTTGGATACCATTGCCCTGATGTCCTGTAATCCCGCTATCGGTGGATTAGCCAAGGGACAACTGGTAAGGGAGATCGATGCCCTCGGCGGGGAGATGGCAAAAAATACTGATGCGACCGGTATCCAATTCAGAAGACTCAACACCAAAAAGGGACCTGCAGTTATTTCTTCCCGTGCCCAGGCAGATAGACAAACCTACCGCTTGAGGATGAAGTCTGTTCTGGAAAGACAGGAGAACCTGGAGTTGCGGCAGGGTTCTGTTGAGCGTCTTCTGGTGGAGGATGATGAGGCGAGAGGTGTTGAGACTGCGTTCGGAGACTGTTTCCATGCATGCACGGTAATTATTACCACGGGTACCTTTTTAAATGGATTGATCCACATCGGGCTTAACCATTTCCCCGCGGGGAGGATGGGAGACCCACCCTCTATCGGTTTGGCTCACAGTTTACGGGATGTGGGGTTTGAGGTGGGGCGGCTTAAAACAGGTACCACCCCTCGCCTCAACGGGAACACAATAGATTTTTCAAAAACTGAAATCCACAAAGGTGATGACCCACCCCACCCCTTTTCCTTCTCAACTGAGAACATAACACAGAAGCAAGTGGTGTGCTATGTCACCTATACCAATGCGAAGACTCATGAAACCATCAGGAGCGGATTGGACCGTTCTCCCCTCTTTACGGGAGTGATCAAGGGAACAGGGGCGCGTTACTGCCCTTCTATTGAGGATAAGGTGGTGCGCTTTGCTGAGAAGGATCGGCACCAGATTTTCCTAGAGCCAGAAGGATACGATACCGTAGAATATTATCCCAATGGGCTTGCCACCAGTCTTCCCCTGGATATCCAGATAAAGATGCTCCAGACCATACCAGGACTGGAAAAGGTAGAGATCATGAGGCCTGGTTATGCCATTGAGTATGATTACATCAACCCCATTCAGCTAAAACCCACGCTTGAAACGAAAAGGATTAAAAACCTCTTCCACGCAGGTCAAATCAACGGTACCTCAGGGTATGAAGAGGCTGCCGCTCAGGGATTAGTGGCCGGGATCAATGCTGCTCTGAAAGTGAAGGGAAAGGAACCATTGATCCTTGATCGGTCAGAGGCGTACATCGGGGTGCTCATCGATGATCTGGTGACCAAGGGCACGGAAGAACCTTACCGGATGTTTACCTCGCGGGCTGAGTACCGGCTGCTCTTGAGAGAGGACAATGCTGATTTGAGGTTGATGGAGAAGGGGTATCAGCTTGGCCTGGTGAGTGATGATTCTTTTGAAAAGCTTAAGAGAAAGAAAAGGGCGGTAGAAGATGAGTTAAAGAGATTAAAGGAGACCCTGGTATATCCGCAGAAAGAGGCAAACGAAAAACTGGCGCAGTTGCACAGCGCTCCCCTGCGCAATGTCTCTTCACTTGGTGAATTACTGAGAAGGCCAGAGCTCTCTTACCATGATTTACGACTTTTTGACCCTCTCTCCTTGGAGCTTGATGGTGACGTGGTGAAGCAGGTTGAGGTTCATGTGAAGTATCAGGGCTATATTGACCGGCAATACCAGCAGGTGGAAAAGTTTAAGAAGCTTGAGGGGATAGTGATGCCTCCAGATTTAAACTATGATGAGATGCAGGGACTCTCGCGTGAGGTGAGAGAGAAACTGATCAGGATCAGACCTTACACCCTTGGTCAAACCTCACGGATTTCCGGTGTTACCCCCGCAGCGATATCGATACTGATGATCAACCTTAAAAAAATGGGGTGCCTCTAGTAGTGGAAGAGAAGGAAGTAAACTATCATAAACTTAAGGAGTGGGCACTCGCGCAGGGGATCGCCCTCTTTGGCGTAGCAGAGATACGACCTTTCAGGAAAGATTTCCTTGAGCTCTCAAAGAAATTGACTGAGGCTTTTGACTCAGGCGTCTCCATGGCGGTGAGGTTATCGGATGCAGTGTTAGAGGAGATTGAGGATAGGCCAACCCAGCTCTATTTCCACCACTACCGTCAGGCGAATATTTTTCTTGATAGAGTTGCTTTCGGTTTGGCGCACCTCATCCAGAAGGTGGGATACTATGCCCTCCCTATACCTGCATCCCAGATTATAGATTGGGAACATCAAAAAGGGCACCTCTCCCACAAGAAGGTAGCGCAGGAGGCGGGGCTTGGCTGGATGGGAAGAAATAATTTATTAGTGAACCCCATCCATGGGGCATGTGTCCGTTTGGTGACCGTACTCACCGATCTCCCCCTCTCCCATGATACGCCTCTTGAGGGAGGCTGTGATGAGTGCAGGAGATGCATAGTAGTGTGTCCTGCCGGAGCAATCAAGGAACAGCAGCAGGACTTTGAGCACCTTAAATGTTTTGAGCAACTCTGCCTTTTTAAGAAGCGGGACCACATCGGGCAATATATCTGTGGGGTGTGTGTGAAGGCGTGCAGGGGAAAGGAAACAGTTAACAGGGTGCAGGGGTCAGGGTATAATTGTTTTTAAAATTTAGAGATTGGGAAATTAAGGAATTGCGACGAGGGATATGAGATATGAGATGTGGGATATGGGATATGCGATATGCGATATGCAATTGAGGAATTTAGGCATTGAGGGATTGGGGGATTACAATTGAAGATGTTGCAGGTTGTGAGCTTCGAGTTAAGGGTTACATTGGCTTTCACGCTAGCCAGCTGGCAGGCACGCAGACTTTTCAGTTTGTGAGCTTGATACCCTGCG
>CAYYOQ010000219.1:0-4542 GCA_964473235.1 uncultured Thermodesulfobacteriota bacterium
CAATGCATATCAAACCTTACCCTGGAGGGATACCCTTAGTTCCATATTCTCATGGATATGCTCCCGGAATGTACCTGGATAGAACCAACTAAAACCCGGTTGGGCACTATCCTAAGAGGGTACCACGCTCCCAGCATGCCTAATGAGATGTGTGACCTTTTTGAAGTGTTTGCCGCAAGAGTTGTCAGCTACTACCCCCAGTATGCAGCATTTGGTGGGATGCCCGGCTGGCGACAAACGCAAAGGCTTTTCAAGGATGCGATGGCAAAGGTAGCTGAAGCGGGCATCACCATACCCTGGAATACCTATTCACTCCTGATTGGAGAACAGCCCACCCACCTCAAAGAACTGATAAAAAAACACCTTCAGGAAAACGGCATTACCAGTATCATCCTTTTTGACTTTCTCCCTGACCTTTCAGACTTTGAAGACACCAAAGGCCTCTGGGAACAGGTGCAGGAGGCTATCAATCTGGTTGAGCAAGAAACCGGGAAGAGGCTTCCGCTGGATATTGTCTACACCACCCAACGCGAGTTAATGGGTACACACCCTGCATTTGCTGAAGCAGCGTTTTGCCTTACCCGGCATGAATTAAAAGCCTGCGCTATCTCTGATTCAGCCAAGGTGGGGATCATTCTTGGTGAACACGGCTATCCCCCGGGAAACGGGGATGAGGATGTCATCGGAATGAACATGACTGAAATACGAAAGAATATAAGAAACCTCTATGACAAAAAACTCTCCCAGCTTAGAGCGGGGGTAACAGAGTACCGGCTGGGCATGAACGAGTTTAACAACCATCCCGAGTCACCTCAGACCTCAAGCATGGAGTGTATGGTAGATTTTCTCCACCGGGGTTTTGATACCATCATCTTTCAGCCCTACTACTTTACCTATGAAACCATTGACCTCTTCGAGCATCTGCGGCACTGGGCGTTTGAGTTAAAAGGGATTGATGACCATGAATTTCATGGCGGCCATGAAATTTTGTCTGACTATCGAAGTGATTGTACCTTTCGTGGTGCCCGTATCATTATAACTGGCTCTCTCCTAGGGAGATATGAAAAAGCCCCTGATGCTCCACTACTTAAGGATGCCTATCAGCTCCTCGCCGGCAGTATTGCCGCCACCATTGTCGAAAAGGTGCGATCGCTACGATAGAGAAATGAGTTACTCGCTCAACCACTGAGAACACAAAATTTTAGCTTGACACCTTCTGATAACTTTGTTAGAAGTTAGATAAGTTAATAGTTAGAAAATATAACTATTCGACTTTTTAATTATAAGTTTAAGCGCACTGCTACCATGGCATACACACGCGTGTGGGGGTAATGAATGGATATAAAAATCTTACAAGAGATTTTAGAGAAACATAAAGCAGAAAAAGGAGCGCTCGTCTCCATCCTCCACGACGTTCAGAAACATGAGGGGTACCTACCAGAAGAGGTGCTCCACCACCTCAGCGATACCTTACACCTCCCCATCAGTGAGCTGGCAAGGGTAGCAACCTACTTTGAGCAGGCCTTTAGCTTAGAACTGAGAGGAAACCACACCATCAAAGTATGCCAGGGTACTACCTGTTACCTCAAGTATGGGGATCAGGTGGTAACAGAGATTAAGGACGCGGTAAGCAAGGAAGGGGAAGATACCCTTTTCAATCTTGAGGTAGTGCGGTGTAGAGGATGTTGTGACTCAGCACCGGTTGTTGAAATTGATGGGAACATCCTGGACAGGGAGTCTGCCACACGTACCATCATCAAGCTCAAAGGTGAGAAAAAATGAAAGTACAGCATCTGCGTGATCTACAGAAACTAAAAACTGAAGGGGAGAAACTACTTCGTCCTCGAACGCTCAGGATACAGGTAGGAGCCGCACCCTGCGCAATTGCCAAAGGGGCACGAGAGGTCATTACAAAGCTTAGAAATGAGCTTGCTCAACAAAAGGTTGATGCCACCATAATTTCCATGGGCTGTATCGGTATCTGCTATGAAGAACCTATCGTGGAAGTGGTGACTCCGGGTAAACCAAAACTCACCTATGGCCGTATTACTACCGAACAGGTACCTTCACTGGTAAAAGCAATCGCAAAAGGTTCAGTATATAAACAACACCTCCTCTACCGCACAGACGAAGAGGAGATCATCTGCACTGGTAAAACCTTCAGCTTCACCTCTAAAACTCAACCAGACCTCAAAAAGATACCCACTAAAAAAGAATTTAAGTTTTTTAAACCCCAGCTCAGAATGGTCTTGCGAAATGCGGGGCTCATCAATCCCGCATGCATAGAAGAATACTGCGCACGGGGTGGATACAGCGCACTCCATAAAGCACTTACTAAAATGACCCCCGATAAGATTATTGAAGAGGTCACCAAGTCCGGTCTCCGAGGAAGGGGAGGCGGTGGTTTTCCCACCGGTCTTAAATGGAAAACCTGCCGTGAGGCCAAGGGAAAAGAAAAATACGTCCTTTGCAATTGTAGTGAGGGTGACCCAGGCATTGGGATGCACAAAAGCCTCATCGAGTCAGACCCTCACAGCATTCTCGAGGGGATGATTATCGGAGGATATGCCATAGGCGCTCACGAGGGATACATCTACCTGCACCATGGAAACCCCTCTGCAAAGGAAAAGCTCCACCAGGCAATCGAGCAGGCTACTGCGTATGGATTTCTCGGCGTGAATATTTTCAACAGTGGATTTAGCTTTTCTATCACCTTGAAAGAAGGTGCGGGCGGATATGTCTGCGGAGAATCAACTGCGCTCATGGCAAGCCTTGAGGGAAGGGCTGGTGAACCTAGACCCAAATATATCCACAGCGTAGAAAAAGGGCTATGGGATAACCCCACCAACCTCAATAATGTTGAGACCTGGTGTAATGTCCCCCTTATTATCTCGCGAGGTTCCACCTGGTACTCAAAAATCGGCACCACGGGGAGCAAGGGAACCAAGGTCATTTCACTCTCAGGCCACATCAATAAATCCTGCTTGGTAGAGGTACCGATGGGAACCACCCTCAAGGAGATTATCACTACCCTGGGAGGTGGTATCCCTAAGGGGAGTACACTCAAGGCAATCCAGGTCGGGGGTCCCCCCGCTGGTGTACTGCCCGCATCACTGGCTGATACACCACTTGATTTCGATGAGCTCAACAAGGCGGGTTCACTACTTGGTTCAGGCGGCATGATTGTGATGGATGACAAGACCTGTATGGTGGATATGGCAAAATATTTCATGACCTTTCTGGAGGAAGAATCCTGTGGCAGGTGTGTACCCTGCCGCGAGGGGGTAAAAAGAATGCGGGAAGTCCTGCATGGTATCACCACTGGAATTGGTAGTGCAGATGATCTTACGCTCCTCCAGCAGCTCTCGGAGTGCCTTTCTAAAGCCTCTCTCTGTGATCTTGGCAAATCGGCACCTGCGATAGTACGTTCAACGCTGCGTCACTTTAGTGAGGAATACCAGACCCACATTGAGCGGCAGGTATGCCCCGTGAAACGATGCCCCATGTAACCATTGTAACCTATTAAGGTGAGCGAAAAATGATTGCGTTAACTATCGATGATAAAAAGGTCAAGGTTGAACCAGGAGCTACCATTCTCAAGGCAGCGAGAGAACATGGGATCGAAATTCCTACCCTCTGCCACCATGAGGGTTTAAGCCCACTTGCAAACTGCAGGCTCTGTGTAGTTAAAATCACCAAAAACGGAAGAGCCAGAGTAGTAACCTCCTGTAATTACCCGGTTGAAGAAGGTCTCACCGTAGAAACCAAGACAGATGCGATCGTTGCCATTCGAAAAACGATTGTGGAACTCTTAGTGGCACGATCACCCAACGTAAAGGTTATCCGGGAACTCGCTCAGGAAATGGGAGTCACCGCTCCCCGCTTTGCCCTGGAGAACGAAAAATGTATCCTCTGCGGGCTCTGTGTCCAGGTGTGTGATGAGTATATCGGCGCCCGCGCCATCACCTTCAGCGGACGGGGAACTAAAAAATTTGTTTCAGCTCCTCTCCTCCACTCCGCCCAAGACTGCATCGGCTGCGGGGCGTGTGTAGAAATCTGTCCCGCCCAGTGTATCACCATGCAAGATAGTGAAGATGTCAAGACCTACTATTCGGGGAGGAAGGAAGAGGTAGGTCCTGCCCGTCTTATTCATAATTGGAATGTGAGAGTTGCCTGGAAAAAATGTAAATCCTGTGGTATCCCGTTTCCTCCCCCTTCTCCTATGGAGTATTTAAGCAAGGGGCAACCATTGCCAAAAGACTTCTTTAACGCATGTGAAAAATGCACGCACTAACGCTTGTGGTCACTGGAAAGAGGAGGAACTCCCTTGATTCAAATCGATAAAGACAAATGCTCAGGGTGCTGCGGCTGTGTGGACCACTGTCCGGTAGCAGCAATCAACGTGATTAATGACGAGGTGATTATCGATGATGATATCTGCATGGAGTGCTTAATCTGTACCAAAGTCTGTCCCCTGGGAGCACCCCGTGAGGTAGCCAACGCGTAAACAATAACAATGGTGAGGTGAGAGGTACTATGGCA
>CAYYOQ010000220.1:0-4518 GCA_964473235.1 uncultured Thermodesulfobacteriota bacterium
TTGTATCTTCTTTCTATTCTAAGATAAAGATGCGGAGTTCATATTGTTCAAATCCGAAATCCAAAGCACCAAATTCGAAACAAATAAGAAATCCAAATATCAAATGTTCAAAACCTTAAAAGAACAATTAATGATGCATATCTAGGACTTTTCGTGCTTCGGATTTCGAATTTAGGATTTTCTGCTTTATGATTTATATCTGTGCTTCGGCCAGGGTAATAGGTCCTTTGGCTTTTCCCTGAATGAACTGCTGGACAATTTCATTGGTGGAATGTTTAATCTGCTCAGGGGTTCCCACTTCGATAATCCTACCTTGGTAGAGCATGGCAATTCTATCAGCAATCTTATAAGCGCTCACCATATCATGGGTGATGGTAATGGAGGTTACCTTAATTTTTTCCCTCATTTCAACAATTAATTCATTGATGGCGTCAGCTCGGATGGGATCGAGCCCGGTAGTGGGTTCATCATAGAGCAGAATTTCAGGCTCCATGGCGATGGCCCGTGCCAAGCTCACCCGTTTTCGCATTCCTCCACTGAGTTGTGATGGCATGAGGTCTTCTATACGGTGAAGCCCGAGAAGATTCAATTTCTCAATAGCACGATCCCTCACTTCTTTCTCACTCAAGCTGGTGTGCTGCAGAAGACCGAAGCCCACGTTTTCCCACACTCTCATGGAGTCAAAGAGGGCTCCTGCTTGAAAGAGCATACCAAATTTTTTTCTTAATTCATAGAGCTCTTTTTCTTTAAGTGAACCAATTTCTCTGCCCGCCACGAAGATTTCTCCCCGTTCAGGCTTGAGTATACCAATAATGCATTTTATCAGTACACTTTTGCCGGTACCACTCCCTCCGATCACCACCATACTCTCGCCATGCTTTATCTGGAGGGTGGTGCCTCTGAGCACGTGGTTATTACCGAACGATTTATGTATGTCACGGACCTCAATGAGGTATGGTGCGGTAGCTGGTATCATGGAAATACACTCATGATGCACGATCTCAAAATAATAATGCAGTAATAACGTAGTTACCTATCAAAATGAGGAGGCAGGAGAGTACCACTGCCTTGGTGGTTGCTTTACCCACTCCTTCCGCTCCCCCTTGGGTGTGAAAACCTTGGTAACAGCTTATGGTCGCAATGATGATTCCAAAGATAGAGGCTTTTAATAATCCACTGTAGAGATCATTGCATTGAAGATAGTTCCAGGTCCTCTCCATATAGATGTGGGAGTTACTGCCGAGGATTTTAACGCTGACGATATATCCACCGATGATGCCAATAAGATCTGAAAAGACTACCAACACGGGCATCATCATAAGTGCTGCCAGCAGCCTGGGAACGATGAGGTACTTGATGGGGTTCACCGCAAGGGTGTAGAGGGCATCAATCTGTTCAGTAACCTGCATGGTGCCAAGCTCTGCGGCCATCGCTGAACCCACTCTGCCTGACACCATAAGTCCGGTGAGCACGGGTCCCAATTCCCTGGTCATGGAGAGGGCAACCACGGTACCTACAAAGGCCTCTGCGTGAAATCTCTTGAAACCAATGTAGGTCTGAAGGGCAAGCACGGCGCCGGTGAAGGTACCGGTGATGAGCACTACCGGGAGCGAGTTGATACCTACTTCTTCCATTTGTTTAAAAATATTGTTGAGATTGAAAGGCCGACGGAAGATGAGCAGCAGAGTCTTCCAAAGAAGTATCATGACCTTCCCAGATTCTTCGACGAAGCTGAGGGTGACGGTACCGATAAGCTGGAGAATGTTTCTAAACATAGCGCTTGTAGAAATTCCAAATCAAAAATATTTTTATTTTGGTTGTCGGCTTACCCGCATGCACGCGTGCAGGCCTTATAAGATTTTTCCTTCTTTTATATACACCCTTGGTACTCGTTGGCTTATGCCACACAACACTTCATAAGGGATGGTTCCTATCTTCTCTGCGATCTCTTCCACGGTAATCTTTTCTTTACCCTGTGACCCCATGAGCACCACCTCATCGTTTTGCCTCACCCCTGGTATGCCGGTTACATCAACCATGACCATATCCATGCAAACGACACCCACCACAGGCGCCCGGTGTCCTCTAATCAGCACTTCTCCCTTATTTGAGAGGAAACGGCTATACCCATCTGCGTACCCGATGGGGAGAGTGGCAATAAGGGCTTCCTGGGTGCACCGAAACGTTCTCCCATAGCTGATAGTGGTACCTTTGGGGACGGTTTTGAGAGAGATAATACTGGTTTTTAGACTCATTACTGGTTTTAAATCAATTACCTTGGTAAGCCTTCGCGCGGGATAGGCGCCATAGAGTATAATTCCGGGACGTACCAGGTTCAAACACTGGGGATTTTTGTCTATAATAGCAGCGCTATTGTGGAGGTGTTGGTATGGTGGGTAGATACCCATCTGGTGAAGCCTGCTCATCTGCTCTTTAAAGAGGCGTACCTGCCGTTGGGTGAATTGGATACCAGAGCGGGTGCCCCGCATATTATCGGCGAGGTGAGTTAATACCCCTTCAATTGTTAGACCGGGTAATTTCGCCAGGTGCTGAAAGAATGAAGTGATATACTTAGGGATAATACCTAATCTTCCCATCCCGGTGTCAACTTTGACGTGGATCTTAAGCTTGCAGTTACTTCTGCGTGCTACGCGGGATAATTCTTCAGCTGATGCTAAATCGTAGATGACAGGAATCAAATTATACTGCTTTACATAGTTACCTTGTCCCCTGGTAAATCCTTCCAGTACGATGATGGGGGTGGTGAGGTGGGCGTTTCTTAACTCGATTCCTTCCTCACAGGTAGCAACTCCCAGGAAATCGACTCCCAGTTTTTGAAGCTCCTGAGAAATTACCACAGCACCGTGCCCATAAGCGTTCGCCTTGACCACCGCCAGTATTTTTACCTTTTTGCCACTCCTCGTGCTCACCTGGTAAAAGTTGTGCCGGAGGGCATCGAGGTTGACTTCAGCTGCTGTGGGTCTTCTCACCAATGACATAGTAGTAGAGTACTAGGTTGATGTGAGTTCACAAGAAGAAGGAAGCGGGGTTCGTGAGTTAAAAATGGATTATGGGAGAATGATACGGCCAGAATCGCTTCTTTTCTCTTTTTGTGCCTGTTCTTTTAAAAATTTGAAATTCTCTTCAACGGTTTTCAATGCAAAGGGATGCTTCTCTGATGGTACACCCTGGGGAGCAAATGCCAGGGCTGCTGCAAGGGCAGCTTTGGCGTCTTCCACGTTCCCTTTTTTCCATAAAATGTAGGCAGTTTCCTCCAGTCTTCTCTGGAACACAAGGCGATTTTTATCATCAAAAAACTGTCGGGTAGTCTTGTTCACTATTTCACTGACCCGTTGCTCTTTCTGGTATTCTGCGAGGACCAGGGTACTGTGCTCGGCATCATACAGTTCCCTGTAGGAATCAAGCAGAAACCTCCACTCGAGTAGCCATAAGGTGAACTCACGCTCTTTGAGAAGACCTGGAGATTTTTCCAGTAATAATTCCTGAGACCTGATTTCTTCGGCATTGAGTATGCGATAGATCATCGCGTGCTCTAAAGAGTCACCGATCTCATTAGAAAATTTTTTCCACAAAAAGTAGCTCTCCGGGATCCTGGTGCCAGATGCATGATTTTTCTGGGTGAATTCCTTGATCAGAAAGCTGCAGTAGGGAAGGTCAATCTCAACCAGGGTGAGCCCTTTGGTACTTTGAAGTTTGGTGAGGTGATTGTTCCACTCTTTGGGTGCACTGAGAGAAATGATGAGGTCATTGATGCCCTTTTGATCGCTTACCAGAAACTGGAAAATAGTGACTTCCTGATCAGTGGTGGGCTTCACTGCGATAATCAGGCGTTCACCCAGCGGGTCAATACTCGTCGCATAGGCAGTAGGAGAGGGGAGGGACACCTTTTTCTTTTCTGGTGGAGCCGGAATAACCGGTTCGGGGGAGGATACCTCTATCCCTTTATTTTTTAGACGGTAGAGTGTTTTCTTAATACTCTTGGCGCATTCTTTATCTTTTACCTCTTGCAGAAGGTAGGTAAGGAGTAAGAGTGAGTTTTTATCTGCGAGGGAGCCGAGATACTCAATCACCTTGTGAGAGAGTTTATCACTGGTACTGAGAACTTTCAGCAGTAGGGATTTACACTTTTCACCCTTAAGGTGAATTAATTCCATAAGCATTCCCATCTGGAGTGAGAGGGGCATGGTACAGAACTGGTCAGAGAGGGTAGTAGCCTCCTGGGATTCACACGAAAGGTTCTTCTCCGCTAAGGCTGCACATTGGGTAACTAGTTCTTCAGCCTGGTTAGCTTGTTCCAACAGGTGGGGATCCACGATGGTATCAGATCGGATGAGGTAGTGGAGGATATCGATAACGATGCGGGGAGCGAGTGTCTCCTTTTGGGCGAGGTTGTTGAGGTTCCCGCTTAAGCTGAACTTTTTAAGATGGGGAAGGAGGTGGTGTATAATAAACTCTTGCTGGGCGATGGTGCTCTTGCTGAATTTCTTAGATAGAACC
>CAYYOQ010000221.1:0-4513 GCA_964473235.1 uncultured Thermodesulfobacteriota bacterium
TTTTTCTCTTGACAAACGCCTTTTAATGGGTGCTTCACTTCGTTCGCAATGACAAATTCTCTGGCTTTTTATGAGACCATCATTATTAATTCAATGAGATTATTCTCCCCTCTCGGCGGGCTATCTCGATGATAGCACTGCTATCGTCTTCTTCAAACTGACGCGCGCCGATAGCAATTGGCTCGATGCGGCTGTCAACACGAGCGGCGATACGCCAGAGGAGATTGATATCTTCTCGTTGGTGCGTATCATCGAAACGTGGTGATACCACAAGCACATCTATGTCACTCCATGAATGGTGGTGCCCGCTTACCTGAGAGCCAAATACCACCGCATAAGTGACGTTGATACCGCTTCACACAATGTGTGTAAATACCTTTGTACTGCTGTTATAATTGATTCATCAACCACTGGTACACCTCCTCTGCGCGCTGAAGATAGTTCCGTGCTTCACTATGAGAAATAGGTGTAGTAAATTAAAATAGGCTTCGTTGTATTATAGAACAGCAATTTTGCGTCAAATTAAAAAGCAAGAGTGAGTGTGCACATGAGGGGCGTTGTTGAAAACTTTCACTTAATAATTGGTGTATTTATTAAAAAATTCTTCTCCTTACCAAGCAGACGTCCTGAAGAGGGTTCGTTCCGTTGATTCCATTATCATAGGTGAGGCATCACTATAATTTTTAGACCCTCCTGTTTTCGGTACACCTCAAATGCCTCGTGGATTCGTTCCAGAGGGAACCGGTGAGTAATGACCTTGTTGAGGTTGATCCCGTACTGAGTAACCATACTCACTGTTTCTTGAAACTGGCTCAAGGTAGTACTGTGGGTACCGGTTAAGGTTAACTCGCTATAGTGAATGCGATTAACATCTATGGTGGCTTGCGCAGGCGGGGCAAAGCTGGCAAAGAGGCTGAGTACCCCCCGCTTCCTCACAGATTTTGCCGCTGATGCCAGCGCTAAAATATTTCCTACACAGATGATACAAATAGCTACACCATTTCCTTCTGTTTCTTTCATTACCATCTCATCGAGTATCCCTTCCTGAGGGTTGAGTACTCGATCTGCTCCTAGTGTTCGTGCACACTCACGCCTTCCCGGATGAAACTCGCTTACAAAAACCTTTTTCACTCCCAGCGCCTTGGCGGTGAGGAGATGAAGTTGCCCCATCGGCCCTCCCCCGATGATGAGAAGGGTTGAATCTCCATTGACTTTGGTGTGTTTCAAAGAAGAGATACCGCAGGAGAGCGGTTCGATCAGAGCCCCTTCCTCAAAGGAAAGCGACGGTGGAAGTTTCACCACGCATCCCTGAGCCACCATTGCTTTAGGAATAATGAGGTAGTCAGCAAATCCCCCATCCATGGCATAACCAATGGTCCTTTTCTTTACACAGATATTACTTTCGCCACTGCGACAATAGAGGCATTCGCCACAGGTCATGCTGGGAAAAATGGTGACCCGATCTCCCGGTATAACAGCACCTACCCCTTCCCCCACTTCTTCCACCACCCCGGCGGTCTCATGACCTAGGATAGTCGAAGGCAGTGCCTTCTTTTTACCTTCTAGAATCTTTTCATCAGAACCACAAATAGCCGTAGCCTTTACCTTGATCAGTACTTCACCCGGTGCGGGGTGAGGATCAGATTCTTCGACCAGCTTAAGCACATTATCGATAAAGCGTGCAGCCTTCATAAAGCTGACCTCTTTCTAAGTAGATTCCACCTTCAATAGATTCTTACATGTTCACATCTGAGAATTTTCTTCTCACAATTTTTGCCTCCTCACCCTTCCCCTCTCCCCATGGGTAGAGGGATTGGGTAAGGGAAAATTTCAAATATTTTTAACTAGAGTTCTGAACTGCATAAGGAGGACCCTACTCCCTACCCCTAACTCCCAACTCTTTACTCAGTACTCATCACTCCCTACTCACTTACCAACCCTACCCCTGCCTCGTATGCCTTACGCAGTTCATCCGGAAACTTAGCAATTACTCCCTTTCCCTGCTCATCCAGCCCGTGGAGGATCCCTTCAAAACCACAGGCGGAAAGCGCTTCTACCGTTTCAACCTTGTGGAGTTTGAGCACCACCATCACATTTTCCATCACGTGGTCATAAGTGTCAATGTAGGGATAACCCCAGGTGCCAATCACCAGCGCCCTTCTGCCAGGCTCCAGTTTTGCCTGAAATTTGAACCGCTCAAAACAATCCCATCGGTCAAGAAAGGTAGAGAGTTGAGCACATTCTCTTCCCGTGTAGATGGGAAACCCGATGATAATCGCATCCGAGTCAATAATCTTCTGGTAGAGATGAGCCATATCATCCTTTACCGTACACATGCCCTTATAATCGGTATCTTTACATCTCCTGCACCCGATGCAGAATCCCATTTTTATTCTCTGGAGCATGATCTTCTCAGTCTGCGCCCCTACGCTGCTTACTCCTTTAAGCACCTCTTCAATTAAAAGGTCAGTATTTCCATCTTTCCGCGGGCTGGCACAGAAGGCAGCTACTTTCATCTGCGCTGATGGTTTGCGGGATTTTTCAGTGGTTGCTCTCTTCCACCTCCTCACCTTAATGGGCAGTGCGTTATAGGCATCCATATCTTCAAAGGTGTCAAGGGTGAGACGCTTAAACTTTTCCATATCCTCCATCATGTGAAAAAAAGGATCATAAGATTTAGGAACTATCATCCTCACCGCCTCAATCACCTCATCTTTCCCTGCTTCAGCAATACCCTTTGATGGCATCATCAGAGAAAGAAGCTGCAGAATCTTTTCCTTCCTCCCTTTCTGCATTATCGCAGGCCAGATCGAAAGTATTCTATCAAGGATTTGTACACCATCACTCGTTAAAATCGTATCCTTCATGAGTTCTCCTTTCCTGCATCACCCATTTCTCTTTCTTAAAACAAATGCTTCAGAATTAATGCTCTCCTTCTTACTTAGTGGCTGAACGAAAACCCCTGTTTTGGCTCTGTTGTCATTTCGACCTAAGGGAGAAATCTATGAATTGGCATGAGATTTCTCAGTCGCTTCACTCCTTCGAAATGACAGCCGATGTGGTTGAGAGGGTTTTCGTTCAGCCACTACTTAGAAAAGGCCTCTATCGCCTTCATTACCTCTGCCACATGAGCCATACCCGGTCCTCCCCCCATGAGTACCGCCACTGTTGCTGCTTCCATAATCTCCTCTTTGGTTGCTCCCATGCCGAGTGCTGATTTGGTGTGGGCATAAATACAGGGGAGACACCGCAATCCCACCGCGATGCCCAGGGCAATCAACTCCTTCTCCTTGCACTTAAGCTTTCCATCTTCCATCACACTGCCCATCAGCGCCATGAAGTTTTTGGCAATCTCCGGATATTGCGCACCAAACTTGGCAGTATACTCAAAGAACTCATCCAATTTTTCATTTACTTTCTCCATAGTCTTCTCCTCTCATCTAGATGATTTAAAATTTTGATAGGTGATGTGCGATGTGGGATATACGACCCAAAAACACTTATATTATATCCCATACCTCAATATGTTTCCGGTTCTGGATTGTACATTTCGGATTTTCTTTTATAGCACTTCCCTTCTCTAAGTGGTTTCTCCCTCACCTTGGTAACACCCGAGATATCGAACGTTTCAAAAATGGGATATACACTCACTCTATCTCCATCGCTCACGATATAGGAAAAATCAACTGATAACCCATTGACTAACATAAGGTCAACGTCATCGGGAGGGATACCGAAAGATTCCACCAGTTCCCTCAGCGTGGCTGAGTGGTCAAAAAAGCGGGTAAATTCCCTCTTTCTTTTCTCCTCTGGGAGATAGTCATTAAGCTCTTCATAGAAACGAATAGTGACTTCTAACATGGGAAAATGATAGTGTAGAATAGTGAGTGTTGTTTATAAAATAATGATAAAAGATAAAAACCAATTTAGCAAGTACTAATAGAATCCGTAGCTTTTTAACATAACCATTTTTATTAGCTCAAGATTTTCCTTATCTTTTTCGATAGAATTAACTGGTGATAACCTCGTTCAACCATTCGTTCAGAATGGAATCAGGAAACCTCTCTGGGTATTCAAAATAAAAAGAGGAGGAAAAAATAAAAAACTCACAATAAGATGTACGGCTGCAGCCAGCACATTTAAGGGAAAACCAGAAAAGTAATCTCATCTACGCTCACAACCAGGAAACCTTTCAGCGCGTAAAATTAGGTACACAAAATCTGAAGAGAGATGAGTAATTTGACATATCAATAAGAATACTATAAAATTAATAAACTTCTCTGCAGCACGCTACAGGGAATGACCAAGTTAAAATTGATGCTCCCGTAAAAAGTCCCGGCGTGTGTCATTGCGAGGAGCGGAGCGACGTGGCAATCTCGTTTTTTCAAATACTTACAATGGCAGAGATTGCTTCACTTCGTTCGCAATGACAGTTTTTTGACTTTTTACGACGCCATCAAAATTAATTCTCAATAAAATAAGTAGTAAGATAGTGGCAAGAAATAGCTTCATC
>CAYYOQ010000222.1:0-4483 GCA_964473235.1 uncultured Thermodesulfobacteriota bacterium
CATCTACAGAGTTAAAAGAAAGGGTTGTAAGAAAGTGAAATCCCTTAACCTTAGTATACAATCCTGGGACGGCCATGAAAGAAGGAAAAGGGCGAGAAGAACGGAAGATGTGCAGAGGTGCATTTTCTGCAATGAATTTTTCTCCTGGCACTCGTGCGGTCCTATCTGTTCAGCATGCGTCCCTATTATACTCTCGTCCTATAAAAGAAGAGGCGTAATTATTGACATCATCGCATGATGTGTTTACCAATGTGGCTAATTTCATCTCATGGTGAGAAAAACTTTAAAACCACTCTGCACCTCGAAACGTTACTACTACTACATTCTCATAAATAACCTTCACCTCCTTTCAGGGTAGAGAAGGATGATAGCTTTTTAAAGCCCCTCCTTTTTAAGCTATCGTCCTTCTTACCATTAACAGTATCCCTAACGT
This sequence comes from uncultured Thermodesulfobacteriota bacterium, assembly GCA_964473235.1. Lineage (GTDB taxonomy): Bacteria > Desulfobacterota > WTBG01 > WTBG01 > WTBG01 > CAYYOQ01. The sequence continues at coordinate 434 of CAYYOQ010000222.1, forward strand.
GATTACTGTGTGAAACCCCTCTCAAATCCCACTATCCGCAAAAAATCTGCTCTGCGTGCTTCCCATTGTCTCATCCCCTTTTACTGAGCTCTAGGGAATTCTAGGGAACTTTATCATTTGACAACAACTGGTTTTGATATTATAAGTAGAGGGTGTGGTAGTAAGTACACGAGAGAGAACTCGTATATTTTACCAACGCACCACCTCATTTTTTTTCATACTATCTCGTTCCCCCAAGAAAGGAGCACACCTATGATACAGTTTCTCATACCTCTCCTCTTCATTATTTTTGTTCTGAGTCAGGTTGTAAAAATATTGAATGAGTATGAAAGGGGCGTCATTTTCCGACTGGGAAGATTAATCTCCACCAAAGGCCCCGGCATCATTTTTCTCATCCCCTTTGTGGATAAGCTGCAAAGGGTAAGCTTAAGGCTGGAAACCCTTGATGTCCCTCCCCAGGATGTCATTACCAGGGACAACGTCTCCATCCAGGTCAATGCAGTAGTGTACTATCGGATTATCGACCCCAACAACGCGATAGTGGAAGTTGAAGACTACGCTTACGCGACCTCACAACTTGCGCAAACTACACTGAGAAGTGTCTGTGGGCAGGTGGAGTTGGATGAGCTTCTTGCCGCAAGGGAAAAGATAAGTATTCGTCTCCAGGAAATACTCGATAAGGACACCGACCCCTGGGGTATCAAGGTTTCCAAAGTAGAGATAAAACACATTGATTTACCTCTCGAGATGAAGCGGGCAATGGCCAAACAGGCAGAGGCAGAGCGATTGAGAAGGGCAAAGGTAATCCACGCTGAAGGGGAATATCAGGCTGCTACCAGACTTTCAGATGCAGCCAGTATTATCTCAAAAGATTCCACCGCCATACACCTACGCTACCTACAAACTCTTTCAGAGGTCGCTACCGAAAAAAATTCAGTTACCCTCTTCCCTGTGCCCATAGACCTCTTTAACCTCTTCTCTAAAGTAATGGATAAGGAGTAAAATCTTAATCGTCAAAGTTTCCTTCACGACCATGAGGCTTGCCAATCAGCTTTGCCTTTTCCACTATTTTACTCTCAGTCCATTCCACGGGATCCTCAATGCGGGTTGCCTTTGCACCAAGGTTATAGGAGCCTGCTTTTAAGATGGCTTCAATGGCAAGGGGTGCAGTATCTTTAGCGTTAAACACATTTACCAGCATATCATAGGTAAAATCCTCCACCGCCTTTACCATGCGCTCCCTTATTTCTTTTGGCTGTGTTAATAATTTGTTTTCAAAAGGGAGGTTGAGTTTTTTATAGTCACCACCCTTAATCCCTTTCGACTGGGAATAGCCCACCATCTCAGACCACATCTCCTCCGAAACACCTGAACCTTTAACCTTGATGAGGTTTCCACTCTCATCCAGTATGGCATTTCCGTAATCATTGACCTTCACACCCCAGGAAACCATCTGAAGCGCGGTGGCAACATTCGCCTTGGTGGTAGGGGTTTGTGCAGCAATTTCTCTCAGCCTGTCAGAGTTATTCCCCGAGGTACCGTGCTGTGCGCCGGACACCTTATACTTTTCCAGCGCGCGGTGTATCTCAGCAGTGAGACCAACCTGTATCCCCTGGCCGCTTGCCTCTATTCCATGGGTAGTACCATTATTGAGCGCAATCCAGTCGGGAAAGATAGCCTGGGCATTGAGACCCCGTATGAGAAATAGTGCCTCTTCAACCGTGGAGAGTCCCTCTTCTCCTTTTATTTCACCCACCTCTGTTTCAAGACCGGCCCATGGGGGTACAAATCGGTTGAGCTCAATGGTGGCAAGGAGGTTTTTATCATCGGGGAGGTGAGAGGCATCGATGGCAATTGAGGTGATACCGGCATCAAACATACTGGGAATTTCTGTCTTCGCTATCTCAACGTCTTTTTCACCTTTAATGCCGTAGTGGTCCGCGTGAACTGCTACGGGAATGGTGATACCGAGCTCGTTGCATATCGTATCAATGAAGGTAGCCATATTCCAGTAGTTAACCGCACAGTAGGCACTGGCACCACCCTCTGACTTCGCAATCTCTATCAGAATGGCAGCATTCGCCCGCTGCGCAGCCTTGAGGGCACCTCGAATAACAAAAACACTCCGCCCGTTTGCAGCCATGGTCATTGCCTTACCCTTAGCCATCAAAGCTCTGTCAATAACCTTACCACTCACCAGTAAAGCTTGCGAGTGGGGAAAGAGCTTTACCATGTTTGGTGGTCGCCCTATCTCAAGAGCCTTTTCAAAGTCTGAAAAATAGCGCTGTGCTGTCATAGTGTGTCTCCTTACTATTTAATTTTGATGATAATTTATTAAATACTCAACCCCTCCAACCCCTAAACCCTACTTCCAGTATTTCACCGTTTCTTTAAGCCTCGGTAGTTGATCCCGTGGCAATTCTTGCCAGTACTTCAGTTAACAGTCTCCAGAATTTTTCCACGCTGATGACACTGACTGCCTCCTGAGGAGAGTGAGCATTCACGATATCGGGCCCAATGGAAATCATATCCATAGTACCCAATTTCTTTCCGATGACACCGCACTCAAGACCGGCGTGGGTTGCCTCACGCGTGGGACGTCTTCCAAATAGCTCTTGGTACACGTTCTCTACAATGTGGAGCAGTTTGGAATCAGTATTCAGTCGCCAGCCAGGGTATGGCTCTACCACCCGGTGGGTGGCCCCTGCAAGTTGAGCCACTGCCACGACCTGATCCATGGTTGCCTTAAGCGCCTGTGGCACAGAGGAGCGAGAGCTATTGTGGACGGTGAAAACGCCGTCCTTGAGATGAGCGGTGGCAAGGTTGGTTGAGGTTTCAACCAGACCGGGCATCTCCTGGCTCATCGCGAGCACCCCGTTGGGGAATGCGAGCAGCATAGTGACCAAAGTTTCAAATGATTTCTTACCCACCACCTGGGATGGCAGAGTGGCAGGGGTAACGATACTCTGCATTTCGCGCTCGTGGGGAAACTCGACCTGAAACGACTTGTGCAGGTCACTCACCATTGAATGGAGTTGTGACACATTGCCAATGGGTAGTGCAACCACCGCAATGGCCTCACGAGGTATGGCATTGTGTTTGTCGCCACCGCGAAAGTCAGCCAGTGCAATCTCCAGCCCTTTAAGGGCAGAGAGGCTCCGCGACATCAGTTTTATTGCATTGGCACGATTCTCGTGGATATCGAGCCCGGAGTGACCTCCTCGTAAACCGGTGAGCTTTAACTGGACTCCCACAGCTCCCTGCGGTACCTCGGTCCAGTCAAGTGGTAGCTGGGTGGTAACCCCACCCCCACCCGCACACCCGATACAAACAGTGTGTGCTTTTTCAGAATCGAGATTGAAAAGTATCCGGCCAGTCACCAACGATGGAGAAAGCCTCGTCGCTCCATTCAATCCCGTCTCTTCATCAACGGTGAGGAGAATTTCCAGCGGACCGTGAACAAAATCATCTGAGAGAGCCACTGCGAACGCCGCTGCTACTCCAATCCCATTATCAGCACCCAGCGTGGTCCCCTGAGCCTTTATCCAGTCACCTCCGCGCACCACCCGAATCGCATCCCTGGCAAAATCAAACTCTACGTCCTCATTCTTCTCACAGACCATGTCCAGGTGTCCCTGTAACACTACCGTCGGTGAATGCTCATATCCCTTGGTAGCAGGGACGGTGATACCCATATTGCCAGCCTCGTCCTGTACGACAGTAAACCCTGCATCTCCCGCCACTTGACGCAGGTGGGTAGCGAGGAGTGTTTCATTTTTTGACCCGTGGGGAATACCCACAATCTGTGCAAACAATCCCCACAACGTGTGAGGTCTTAAACCGATAAACGCGTCTGACATGTGACATCCTTTAATTCCCTTCCTCTATCCTTTTCCTCACCTCATGTATATTAAAAAGTATCAAAATTACATTGGCAAATCAACATAAAAACTTCTGCTACCATATATCAATGCCGAAAAAAGGTTTGACAGAGAGGTCTCCTTACCCTATAGTGGCTGGGAACATTGTCATGGCACCACAAATTAATTA
>CAYYOQ010000223.1:0-4462 GCA_964473235.1 uncultured Thermodesulfobacteriota bacterium
AGGCAATTTGAAGAACATTACTGCCTCGCGGGATGTGCTGGAAAAGGAGATTGCGGAGCGCACGCAGGCTGAAGAAAGGGTTAAGGAATCCAGAGATTTTTTGGAAAATGTTTTTAGAACTTCGTTAGATGGTATTATGGTGATTGGGCATAAAGGTGTAATAAAGATGGCTAATACTGCGGGGGAGAGGATACTTGGCTATCTACCTGGAGAGCTTATAGGGAAAAGTGTACTGGTATTGTCTCCCGAAGGAGAAGGTAGAGAAAAAGGTTTTGAAGTGATGACACAATTGTCGGAAGCAGGATCTGTTTCCAATGTAGAGATGGTATGGGTAAAGAGAGACGGAAGCTTAGTTGATATTGAGTTAACGGCAGCGCTTTTAAAAGATAGCCAGGGAAATCGTGAGGGGGCAGTATCGGTGGTAAGGGATATTTCCGAGAGGAAGCGATTTGATAAATTACTAAAGAAGTCGGAGGAGAAGTATCACAGTCTGATTGAGAATGCCAGCGATGCCATTATTGCTGTGGATAAAGAAGGTGTCATCATGGAGTTTAACAAAAAGGCAGAGGAGATGTTTGGCTATGCCCGTGAAGAGGCGCTGGGGAGTCATATCACTCTCCTCTCACCTCCCAGTGAGAGAGCGCGCCAGAAAAGTATGTTGGAGGAGTTCAGGAAGACCAAAGAGTTGTATATAGTGGGAAAAACTCGGGAGGGGAAGGGGTTAAGGAAAGATGGTCAAGAGTTTCCTTTTGAGGGTTCAGCGTTTGGTGTAGAGATAACTGGAGAGCGTATACTCACCGTGATCCTGCGAGATGTGTCTGAGCGGAAGAAGATGGAGCAGCAGCTCCTTCAGGCTGAGAAGCTCAAGTCCCTGGGTGAACTGGCAGGTGGTGTGGCCCACGATTTTAATAATGTCCTCGCTGCCATCCTGGGGAGAGCTCAATTGTTAAGAATGATAGTGAAGTCTCCCTGGGAGGGGGAAGAGAGAAGAAAGTCGATCCAGGAACTGGAGGAGGGGCTCGAGATTATTGAAATAGCTTCCCGTGATGGCGCGGAGACCGTGAGGAGGATTCAAAAGTTTACCCGGAAAAGAGATGATGATACCCACCAGGTAGTTATCGACATACACGAGGTGATAGAGCATGCGATTGAGTTTACCAGGACGAGGTGGAAAACTGAGGCTGCAGCGAAGGGTATTACCATCACGGTGCACAAGGAGTTTTCTCCCCTCCCCTGCCTGCTGGGGAGCCCCTCGGAGCTGAGGGAAGTATTTACTAATCTCATTAGCAACGCCGTAGATGCCATGCCCCACGGAGGCGCTATCACCGTGAAGACCTTTGAGGAAGATAGGCACATCATAGTGCGCATAGCAGATACCGGTGTAGGTGTCCCTAAAAACATACAGCAGCGGGTCTTTGATCCCTTCTTCACCACCAAAGGTCCTCAATCAACTGGATTAGGGTTGAGTGTATCATATGGGATTATCAGTCGTCATCGAGGAACCATTTCAGTGGAAAGTAGTGAGGGTAAGGGGACCACTTTCACCATCAAGCTCCCTGTCGATGAGATGGAACACCGCAAAGAAGAAAAGAAGATGGTGCCTTCTTCTGAAGCGCGGAGGAAAGCTAAGATTCTCATTATTGATGATGAAGAGCAGGTGCGCACTCTCCTCTCTGATATTTTACTGAGAGACGGTCATGAGGTTGAAGTTGCCGCCAGCGGCAAAGCAGGGATTGAACTCTTTGAGAAGCAGGAGTTTGATTTAGTGTTTACCGATTTGGGCATGCAGGGGATGTCGGGCTGGCAGGTAGCGGAAAAGATTAAGAGCTTAAACGGGAGGGTTCCGGTGGCGCTCATTACCGGGTGGAATGTAGATCTCAGTCGAGCAGAAATGAAGGAGAATTGGGTGGACCTGGTTGTGCATAAACCCTTTGAAATTGACCAGGTGCTCAAGCTAGTGCAGGAGGGTATGATACTGCGGGAGCGGTTTAAATCGGTCTAGGCAGGATGAGGGTGAAAGGTAGAGTAATCTCATGATGCTTATTATCGAGCGCATTTTATAGTTTGCAAAACGATGTACTGTCATTGCGAGCGAAGCAACCCCCTTGTTGAATTAGTTCAACTGATTTAATTTTTATTAACAGGTGCCACGTAGTACCAGGTAGGCTAGCCTTGGGTTTTCCCATCCTTAACCTTTATCTTCACCGGTACTGTCTGTCTTCCCCACTTCCGCGCCTTCCGGTGTGAACGAAAAAAAACATCCAGTCTCTCTTGCCCCTTGATGGCAGACCCTCGGTCTTCCACAATCCCTTTCCCATATCCCTCAACCCACATAATAGTTCCAAAAGGGTAGCAATCAGTATCAGCAGCAATGGTGCCCGGATGGGGAAGAAAAAGCCAGGGAAAGAAGACCATTCTCACCGGTATCATCCAGGGATGAGTAACACTATTAACAGAAATCATCCCAGGGTTATACTGTCGCGGCTTAGTGCCGTTCGCAGTGCGTCCGCGATAGGATTTTCCCTTACTGGAACCGGCGACATAATATCGATTCCAAAAGTTAAGCTTTAAATACTTCCAACTGCCCCTCGTCCATCCACAGCATTTTCCACACGCGCAATAGGCAGTCACCTCCATGTGACGAGTTTGAACGTGGGCACAACCAGGTAAAAAGAAGATTAAAAAAAGCGCGAGGCAAATAAGCACCTTATCCGTTACATGGTGAGCATTTACAGCTTTCATAGGTCATGGCTAACAATTTCTAATGAGAAAAGTTGACGTAGATGGGATTGGTCAGTGCAATCTGCATACCATAGAGCGATAGCAAGAGTGGCGCTACCTCAGGGATACCCAGCAGTTCAACACGATAGTAGGTGGGTAAAGAAACCTCTGGAACATCATCAAAAGTAATGAAACTTACTTCACCCCAGAGAATCCACATCTTAAAAAGATCACCGTTTTTAAAGACTGCTACCCCATAGGTATCTTGACAGCCTTGATTGTCTCCCAGTAAAAGAAGGTTGAGCATCTCATCTACCGCTATTCCTTCTTCCCGCAAATATCGAACCATAGGTTCACCCAATTCAACTAGTTCCCCTCCTGCTGCTCTTCCATACTCTTTTTGGTACTCTATCTGGACTTTGAATAAAATCTCATGCCCAAGCTCATTAACAATAGCATCTCCTACCATCGTCTCATATTCCCCATCACTATCTGCATCTGCAGTGAAATCAATCCTAGGTGCGAACGGGGCATAGCTGATTGATGAATATCCGGCTTTGATCCCAGTAAGTACCCCTTCTGCAGTAAGGTCATCCGCCCACACCCAGATAGTGGGATTACCAAGCCCATAGAGTAACGAGAGTGGCCCAACTAATTGGTGCATGTCGCTACCCCCTACTCCGGAAATGCGTTGACCATTCCTCAGCAGCTCATCCCACACATGGCGTACCGACCATCGATTAAAATTTGGAAGAAAGAACATCGCATTCCACACCTCAAGACTGTCAATCCCCTCGTACACCGGGTACACCCAGGGACAGACGAGAAACGCTGCAGGATGATTGATGGAAAAGAGTGCCCCCTGAGCATGGGCCGCTTGTGAAGCTGCGTACGCATCATTTTCCTGATTTGCCTGCCACAGCTCCTGATACGTAAAGGGAGTAGTTGCCCAGACATTGGCATGACCTAATAGTGATGTCCACTCAACGCCATAGAGTAACACCATTGCTTCAGAATGATAGTCGGGGTCATACCAGTGAGAGGGATTTCCCTCCATAGAGGTGTCATGGTCGGTCAGCGCAAAAAAATCCAAACCTATCTCTTCAGCATTTGCAATAACCTCAGCCACCGGACTGTCTCCATCACTATAGATCGAATGAGTGTGCAGATCACCTTTGTACCAATCACTATAAGATCGACAAGGGTAAATAACGTAAGTGAACAATGTAATAGCACTAAGCAATAGGCACGCCTTGCAAGGCATACTACGTATCCTCATAGGGTACCTTTTCACGTTTCAATGTATAACTTTGCCTTACCATGTGCACATTCTTTTAAATCCGAAATCCGAATATCGAAATCCGAAATAAATCCAAAATCCAAATAGCTAATGTTCAAAACTCAACCTTTCATATTCTCATAGATTACATTGTTTTGGATTTTTTGTTTCGGTACAGAGACATCCTTTGAATGCTCCATCGTGTCTAAGGTACCACCATCGCGAGAAGCGATGCAGTCTGAAAAATAAGATGCTTCCCTCCCTCAGAAAATCCACCAAGTACTTCACCATCAATTTGGTAGAATGAATCGCCGTTGAAGATTATTTCTAGCATATCAGTTTGAAACTGTACGAGCTTTGGGTAGCAGTTATCCAGTGGCCTTTTTAAAAATCGCGTTAAGTGCAACACCAGCCACTGCCACGCATTGGTAATAATAGTCACTTCAAACTTCCCATCATCCA
>CAYYOQ010000224.1:0-4450 GCA_964473235.1 uncultured Thermodesulfobacteriota bacterium
TCGTGCGCCTTGCATCTGAACATTTTTCAACAGCCTCCATACAAGTGGGTATTCCTACAGGCTCCTAGGGCGCTCTATCAAGCGAGCATGATTTCAAGGGTTGCAACTGAAATCGGTTTGAGTGGTCATGGTGAACTGTGAAAAGTTATATCCATTTGCTTTTAGCCGCTCAGCAATTCCTTTGAGCACTTCCTCCGAAAGCTTAGGGATACGGCTTAAAATCCATCCCAGTTTTCGGGTCGGGTGCCCCACCACGACGTACTGATAGTCCGGGTCTATTGTAAACGACTAAAGAAAGTTGTCATTGCGAGGAGTCCTTGATAATGCCGGACGACGAAGCAATCTCATGAGATTACTTCGCTCCGCTCGTAATGACGCTCCTTGTGTCAATTTATTAAAGTTGCTCACTATAGATCGATGATCCAATAGTGACCCGCAAAGAGCCAAACGCCAAAAAGCGAGAAAAAGCTACAAGGCTCTTATAGTACTAGAAACCGGATGACTTTCAATGGTTCTATTATCTTCGATATCCTCCTCCTCCGCCCCCTCTTCTTTCTGTAGTTCTCGGCGGGCGGGCTTCATTAACCTTAATCACTACCCCCTTTAAGGTCTTTCCATTCATCCCATTAATTGCGGACTCTGCTTCAGCTTTAGCAGGCATTTCCAAAAATGCAAACCCCCGTGGTTCGCCAGTATATTTGTCTTTTATAATCTTGGCGGATTCGACTTTCCCATGCGCTTCAAAAGCTTGTCGTAAATCATCTTCTGTTATCTCAGGTGTCAAATTCCCTACGTAGATGTTCATTGTAACCTCCCTTGTATCGTGATCATTGTTTGTAGACTTTTTTCAAAGTCTTGTGGTAAAAAGCGTTCTTACCTGCTTGAAAACCCTTTTTTCATCGCCTGTCGTTTTGCCGATGCTCTTTTCCTTCGTCGCCTCGTACTGGGTTTCTCATAGTACTGTCTCTTTCGCACCTCCTTAAAAATACCTGCTTTCACGCATTGCCTTTTAAACCTTCTCAGTGCAGTTTCTAAGGTTTCATTCTCGTCAAGCCTAACCATAGTCAATGGTAATCACCCCTTTACTCTCTATGGGATCAGAAATTAGTCACCAAACCCCACATTATTTTTTTGAAACTTCATCAGTAGCATCAATAATCTTTGCTTTCTTCCTGAGCTCAGCTAAGTAGTTAGTTGCCATCTGCTGTTTTTTCTGGTTGGTGAGTGCCTCTTGTATCTCGGTCTTTACCTCCTCGAGTGGTTTGTTCGTGGCCTGAGTGTGCTCAAGAACCTGGATGAGGTGGTAACCAAACGGTGTTGTCACTAAAGGGCCAATTTCGTTTACCTTCTGACTGAAAGCGGCATCTTCAAAAGGTTTTACCATCATTCCCCGTTCGAAGGTACCGAGATCCCCACCTTTTTTACCACTCGGGCAATCTGATTTTTCTTGTGCAAGTTTCGCAAAATCAGCACCTTCCACGAGCTGTTTTCTCACTGCTTCAGCCTTTGCCTTCTTCTCACCCTTTGTTTTTTCATCATCTTGTTCATTTGCTTTAATTAAAATGTGGCGTGCGTGAACTATTTCCGGGTTGCCAAATTGCTCTTGGTTGGTGGTATAGTAATTTTTTACCTCTTCATCGGTAGGGGGGGAGTCAGTTTTAATTTGAGAGTCAAATAGTTTATTGGCACGCAGGGAAAAGGTAATCTCTTCACGCAGTTGACCCAGGTTTGTCCCGCTCTGTTGCAGTGCAGTTTCCAGGGTCATGCCTTGGGGAAGCTCCTTCTCTACTTCTTTTACGGCTTGAGCTATTTCGCTCTCATTCACCGCAATCTTGAGTCTCTCGATTTCCTGACTGAGGAGTGTACGGGTTATGAAGTCTTCAATAATTTTTTTCCTTAAATCTAGCTTGACCCCTTCCACCCGGTCCTGTGGAATCTTACCTTTTGCTAATTCCATTGTCTTGTTTATTTGAGTGTCTACTTCATTCTGGGTGAGTTTCACGCCGTTTACCTCTACAACGACGGGTGATGATTTTGTAGCACCATCTTTTTTGGTAGACACCGTACTGTTACCCTGTGGTGGCGGAGTGGTGTTCTCTGCTGCAGTCGTGCAATTATTTTCATACGCTGGGTTTAAAAACAACGTTACCAAGAAGAGTAACGCTGCACTCTGAAAGCGTATTCTGGTCATGATTGATAGTTGCATTAACATCCTCCTTCTATGATTATTTAGCCTGCTCGTGTGATAAGACTTGTCAACATTACTTTGCACAAATAGTGTTGAAAAAGGGTACGTGCATTACCCTATAATCATTTTGATGACACGTAATTGAAAGAGCAGGGCAACTGTAATATCGAAATGATAATGAGTGCGGTAAACGTTAATCTCTCTCTACATTTCAGAAATCATTTCATGTGCTCTGTAACCCGTTAAGATGCAAGGTGATACGGGGGGTGAGTTATTTTCCCACTATGGTGTATCGCGCTTCCTTATTATGTAGTTTCACTTTTCCCAGAATTTTTTTCTTTGCCATTTTTTCCAGTAGTTGATGTACCTCAGCTTGTGATGGCCCTTGCTCAAGACCTGCATTCTCCCCAATTTCTAGCCAGAGCTCCTCTGAAGAAATGGGCTGCATTTTACCCACAAGCTCTAAAATAACTTTTTCCAGATTTAGTGACTGCCCTTGCTTCTTCCGCGCTGGCTTGCCTTTTTCTTTCATTAACTCACTTTTCCCTATAGAAACTCTGAGGTGGTTACTTAATTACCCTCGTTCCACCCAAACAAAAAACCCTCAGGGTCCTAGAAAAAACCCGAGGGCTTACAACGGCTTAAACTCTTGGGATTCCTAAGAAGCTGTTTTTAAACTTTTTATTAGAATATAATATATAATTATGAAAATCAAGTACTAAATTTTGAAGACATCATGTGACCAGAAGAGATGCCCAGAGGGCACTCTCACTACCGTGCACAGATTCGGGGGATGTCATCTTTCCCGCAGGTTGCCAGGGAACAGGGTTGCTTCTTGCTCAAGTAATCTATAATCTCCTTCTCTAGCTCTTCTTTTGAGAGATGTCTCCATGTATCACATTGAGAACAGAGGCTTTCTACAGTACATTATCTTCCCACCGCTCAAGTTCAAACTCCACTCGTTTCATCAGCCACTTAGAGCCAATAATGTGTAAAATTATTCCTGTAACTGCGCCTGCGATTGCCAGCAGTGGATCGAGGTAGCTCGCACTGCTGCGGAAGAGGAAAAATTGTACCACTTCCACAATAATTGCGCTACTACACACAAGTAAAAATGCCCACACCAGGTAGTTCCTCATCTCAATTTTTAACCTTAATTTCCTGGGGATGATGATAAGAGCCTCATCCAGTTCAAAAATGTCATCCATGAGTACCAGGCCAATAAGCAGGGTAATAGTAAGAGCGATAGTGGGTATGATTATCCAGGGTGAGAGATGTTTGGTCCAGAGATCCGGGATGAATAGTGACAATCCCACCAGCAGGCAGATTAATGCCAACAAAATAGCGCAACTGATAATTGTTCTCTTCTCCATGTATGCTCCTTTTATTACTCCACTACCGCATTACCGCCAGATATCATTTATTTAATTTAACATATACAAACCGGTGTGGCCGGTAGTGGTCTTAATTCATCACTTTTGTAAAATCCTCTTCATAAAGGATTTTCCCCGTAAACACCGAAGGGTCTTGAGTTGCAATAAAAACTGCATACCGACCCCACCTTTCAGGTTTTTGCCATCCAGACTTATCTGTGTTCGGATTTAAATAAGACCATCCCTCAGTGCCTGTGTTATCGGGAGCAAGTGCGTTTACTGCAATGTGATACTCTTTCAGTTCCTGAGCCAATCCCAAGGTGAAGCGCTCCAGGGCAGCTTTACTCACGTCATAGGCGAGACCAGCCATTGGGGTATGATCGATATTCTTTGCCACTACAGATGAGAGGTTGATAACGTGCCCTCCTTTTTGCCTGATCATACTAGGGATGACTGCTTTGGTGCAGGCAATAGTTCCTCGTAGGTTCACTGCGAGAATTTTATCCCATGTCGTAAGTGAGCTATCTTTAAAAAGGGAAGGGCGATTGGTGGCAGCATTATTCACCAGGATGTCTATCCGGTTGAACATGACCATTGTTTTATCTATCATTGCATGTAGTTCTTCGTCCTTCGTTACATCTGTCTTTATGGCAAATGCTTTTCCACCTCTGGAGTTAATTTCCTTTGCTGTTTCATGGATAGTACCGGGAAGAATGGGTGAAGTGGATTCAGTGCGAGCCGTTATGACGACAGTAGCTCCTTCACTGGCAAAAGAAAGAGCGATGGCTTTCCCTATACCCCTGCTCGCACCTGTTACGATGGCAACTTTATCTTTTAATAATCAAGGGTAAACCCCCGGCTTTGCCGGGGGACTCCCAAAGTTTGACAT
>CAYYOQ010000225.1:0-4445 GCA_964473235.1 uncultured Thermodesulfobacteriota bacterium
GAAACGTGCCCCCAGGCTCATCTTTTTCTCTACCTCAGCAATGGCCCTCTCTATCTCTCTCTCATCCACCACCACGCTCGCACCTGCAGCGAGTGAGGGAGACCCTTGGAGACTATTACCCGCTAAATCAGAGCCCTGCCTCATCTTCTCAATCGTCTCAAGCAATTCATTATCATTTAAATCAAACACCGCACGAGCCTCAGGGTGGTCACCGCTTTTGATATCTTCCCCTAAGGTTACCAAGATATTCTCGATGCCTAGTACGGAGGCGCCGAGCAGGTCAGCTTGTAGGGCCAAGCGATTTCGATCGCGGCAGGTAAACTCTACAATGGGAGCAAATCCTCTCTCTTTCAGAAAAACTCCTGTGGAAAGCGCTCCTAACCGCATCACCGCACTGGGGAGCTCTCTCACCAGAATGGCATCCGCTCTCCCCTTAACCCGTTCAAGATCACCTAAAAAAATTGAGAGGTCATTTCCCTTTGGGGGAATGACCTCCACAGTTATAGAAAAAGGTTTGGAGTTTAAAAGCTCACTCAAGTTCATCCCTTCTCCTTTCTTCTATAGTAAAGGCTGATAACGCTATTTTTTATTTCCGTGCGGGCAGCCGCCTTTTTAACTATGCTAATCCTGCTGCCGCTAAGATGTCGGGAACCACTCCCTCCTTCCCTATCGCCATGATGTGGACTCCGTCACAAATGGCCTCTTCCTTGAGCTGCCTAATCATCCTTCCTGCAATTTCAATACCCTTGGTGAGCGCTTTACCTTTAGGGGCACTACTCATCTCCTCAACCAGATTATCAGGAACAAAGATACCAGGAACGTTGGCATTCATGTAGCGCGCCATACCAGCAGAAACTAAAAGGACAATACCTGCGAGCATCTTCACCTTAAACTGGCGGGCATAGTTCATAAATTCCTTAAATTTCTCTAAATCATAGATGGCTTGGGTTTGAAAGAAGGATGCGCCGGCCTTCACCTTCTTTTCAAACTTGAGTAACTGGGGTTCTAAAGGGTGTGCCTCAGGAGTAACAATGGCACCTACATAAAACTGAGCAGCACCGTGGAGCTCATTTCCTGCAAGATCCTTACCCTGTGTGAGCAGCTGTACGGCTTGGAGTAATTGCACAGAATCTAAATCGAACACTGGTTTGGCTTCGACATGGTCTCCTACCGTAATATAATCGCCGGTTAAGCAGAGGAGGTTTCTGATACCTAAAATGTTAGCACTCAGTAAATCTGATTGCAAGGCCAAACGGTTTCGGTCACGACAGGTCATCTGCAAAATCGGCTCTCCCCCTCTCTCCTTAATGAGGTGACACACCGAGAGGGAATTGAGACGCATTACCGAACTCTGATTGTCCGTCACATTGAGGCCATCTACCTTGTCTTTGAGTAAATCAATGTGGTGAACCATCTCCTCTATAGCGGTACCTTTGGGAGGACCAATCTCAGCAGTCACCACAAATTTTCCTGAATCGACTGCTTCCTTAAATGAGCATGCCATTACTTACGTCTCTCCTTTCTGCTGATATAATTCGTGAACTAGACGAGCGGGCTTTGTCTGAACTCGATAGTTTTTAGGGGGGAAAATCTTACGAATATGGTCAAGCTTTCCCTGCTTCTCCAACCTTTTATAAATCAGGGTCCAGGCACAATCCTTCTCCTTGTCTACCTCGCACTTCCCCTCATTGGTACCTCCGCACGGTCCATTGAGTAACCCCTTCGCGCAGATAGTCACCGGACAAATGCCACCGGTCTCAGCTAACACACACTCTCCACAGGCGCGGCATCGCTCCTGCCACACCCCCTCCCCCTCATTAGACCCAAGAAACACGGTGTTAACCCCGGGTAACACTATTGTATTTTCATACAGCTCGGAGAGAAATTGAATCCCCACGCCACAGGCTAACGAGACGATTGCCTGATAGTTCTTACTCTTTTCTTCTAGCGGCTGCATAAATTCCTTATCACACTGTCGTTCAACGGTGACTTCGCCAATCTCTACCTCTTTCCCCTCCATACGGAAAGACATCTTAAGCAGGCTGGCAAGTATTCCCACCTCTCTTTCCCCTCCTGCCATGCATACCGCCACGCAGGTGCCGCATCCCACAATCAGAATCTTCTCGTACCCCTCAAGTGCCCTCTTAATCTCCTCTACCGGTTTTCTTTGCGCTACAATCATGTCGACTCCTATGCTTCCTTTTTCAAAAGGTTTGGACCTAATGCGTGCGCACGCTTGGTCATCTCTAGAGAGGCCTCTACAAATTTGATGGCATCAGAGGCACCCATATTAAACATCTCAAGCCGCTTGCCTCCTATCCCGATTTCATCAAGCAACCTCTTGGTATAGTTAACTCTCTGTTTTGCGCGGATATTTCCTTCCAGGAAATGACAGTCACCCTCTGCTCACCCCGCCACGAAGGCAGCATCAATACCGTTTTCGAAGGCTTTGAGAAGATAGAGCACATCTATCTTTCCGGTGCACATCAACTTTATCACCCTCACCGTGGGAGGGTACTCCAGTCTCATGGAGCCCGCAAGGTCAGCTGCGGTATAGGCACAAAACTCACAACAAAACGCCACTACTTTTGGTTCAAATTCACCCATCGTTTCACCTAGGTCTGTCAAGATACCTTTCCCTCTAGAAGAGTGCCAGACACTTGCTTATCACCTGGTCATCTTTGTAGTGCTGTAATTGGATTGCCTTACGAGGACAGGCACTGGCACAGATGCCGCACCCATGACATGACGCCGCCTCAATCTCTGCTACCCCCTCAGCATTAATCAGGGGCACATGGTAGGGGCATGCCCTCACACAGGTTAAGCACGCAGCGCACCGCTCTCCATCAACTACCGAGACCACACCGCCCACCCACATCTGCTTCTGGGAGAGGATGGTTCCTGCCCGCGACGCAGCACCTTTCGCTTGGGTGATGCTCTCATCTATAAATTTGGGTGAGTGTGCTAACCCACAGAGAAACATCCCTGAGCTGGCAAAGTCAAGCGGTCTTAATTTCATGTGCGCCTCAAGGAAAAATCGATCTGGAGTGAGGGGAAGTTTAAAGATGGTAGCAAGTTTCTCATTTTCAGGATGAGGCCTGATGGCAGCACTTAACACCAAATAGTCAGGGGCAAAGGTAACCGCGGAGGGGAGCATCTCGTCTTTTACTACCACTTTTACCCTCCCGTTATCAGAAGAAACCTGAGGTTTTTCCTCAAGCCCATAGCGGAGGAAGACTATGCCCTTCTCCCGAGCCTTTCGATAGTAGAGTTCCTTGAAGCTATAGGCACGCACATCTCGATATAAGACATACACCTTAACCTCTGGATGTATCTCTTTAAGCGCAAGTGCATTCTTAATTGCCTGAGAACAGCATACCCTACTACAGTACTGATTGGGCTGTTCCCTTGAACCCACACACTGGATCATCACCACCTCTTTGAGCCCTTTGAGTCCACCATTGCCACCTGCAATCTTCTCTTCTAACTCCCGCTGGGTGATCACCCTCTCATTTTTGCCATAGAGATACTCCTCAGGTTTATACTCAACTCCACCGGTCGCAACAATGACTACGCCATGCTCTAGTTCAAATTCCTTTCCCTCCCAACTGACTTTACTCTTAAAGTTTCCCACATGGCCAGAGTACTCAACGACCTCCGTGTTTTTATACACGGTTATTTTATCATTCGCCTCCAGCTCTTTAATTAAAGAATCAAGGTGCTCTTTGGGTTTTGCCCCTTCTAAGGTGTAGTGGAGATCCCTGAGGTTTCCCCCTAGTTGAGCCGTCTTTTCAATGAGGTACACTATAAACCCCTGTTTCGCTAAGGAGAGTGATGCTACTATTCCTGAGAGTCCCCCTCCCACTACCAACGCCTGCTGTTTTACCTCAAAGGAAATCTCTTTGAGAGGTTCTAGAGTGGCTGCTCGTGCTACTGCCATCCTTACTAAATCCTTTGCCTTCTCTGTTGCCTCCTGAGGGTAGTTTGCGTGCACCCAACTACACTGATCCCTAATATTAGCCATTTCAAAGAGGTACTTATTTAAACCCGCTTCCCGAATAGTATCCTGAAAGAGGGGCTCATGGGTACGAGGACTACAAGAGGCTACCACTACTCGGTTAATGCCATGCTCCTCAATGGCCGAAGTGATGTTCTTTTGGGTATCCGTAGAACAAGTATAGAGGTTCTCCTCAGCATAGAATACGCGGGGTAAGGCTTTAGCGTATTCCACCAACGCAGGCACATCAACCACTCCAGCAATATTGATGCCGCAGCGACAAACAAAAACACCTATCCTGGGTTCTTCTCCAGTTACACCTTTCTCGAGGGGGTATTCCTTCTTGGTTATCATGGTCCCCCGCTCGCTTGCTAAGAGCTCGGAAGAGAGTGCAGCTGCATTACTTGCTGTCATAACCGTTTCAGGAATATCCTTGGGAGATTCAAAT
>CAYYOQ010000226.1:0-4442 GCA_964473235.1 uncultured Thermodesulfobacteriota bacterium
GATAAATTCCCCTGGTTTAAGATCCTTATGTTCCTCAATAGGTGCGTACACCGGCAGAGGATCAAAACCTCTATTCTTGAGCTCTTGAGAAAATACCTCAATCTTACCGGTACTGGTTCTAAAGTCATGAGCTTCAGACGCTTCATAAGGCGCCTTCCTTGCAGCATTGAACCACACCCCCTCCTGGGCAAGCTTGTTAAAACCACCGGACTCTTCAAGCGCGGCAATAGAGGAAACCACCTTCTTAATATAGTGTTCAGTATCTTCGAAATCAAAATAACGCTCCATTCCATTACCTATTCTCTTCGCAAGATGGATGCACATTTCATTGAAAGATTTTGCCCCCCCTCGAGGTTTAAAGCGACGCGCTACTCCATTTTCCTTGAGTGAGTCAAGTGTCTTCACTTCCCCCATCAACTGCGCAATGGGTTGTTGTAATCCAACCGAGGGGATTCCCTCCGGGGAAATGCCTACCTCCAACCCCCAGCTTTCTAAATAGGTCGCAGCAGGCAGTACTAGGTCGGCATACATACTACTTTCCGTAATATGGGTATCTATGGCAACAAAGTAGGGTATTTTGTTTTCATCTTTCAAAACTGCTTTGAGCAGAGTGGCGTACGCTCCAGCATACACCGGGTTGTACAGATAGGTGATATACGCACCTGCTTTCTCTTTTCCTTGCTCCACATGGTTAAGCAAGTCCATGTTTCTATTTATCTCTAACATTGCCTTAGGAACTGGTTCAAGCTCCCCACTACTAAAATCCGCAGGGAGCAAATAACCACCTCTCTTATTAATAGTGCCCACAATGATATTGAGCAGCATTACCGCCCGCTCACTATATACCCCATTTTTATGGCTGCTCAGCCCCTCGCCACACACCACCGTCGAGGGTTGGCACTGTGCAAATTCGGTTGCGATTCGGATTATATCTGAAGACTTTATTCCCACTTCCTGCTCCACCCTTTCAGGGGTATAGGGCAATAAATGGCTCATAAGTTCATCAGGAGTGATTGTCGTCCACCTTTCAATGAATTGCCTATCATACAGTCCCTTCTGCATGATCACCTGAGCCATCGCCAACGCGATAAGACCATCCGTCCCCGGTTTCACAGGAAACCATTCATCGCTTCTACCCGCCGTATTGGAATCACGCACATCAAAGGTAACGAGCTTTGCCCCATTTTTAATCCTTGCCTCAACCATACGTTGTGCAAGGGTAATAAATAGGTTGTGGGATTCAAAGGGATTGGCACCAAAACAAAGGATATATCGACTATGCTCCACATCACTTATTCCCCTCTCTTTACCCCAGGTCAGTTTGTGTGCCAGTTGACTGTTTACATTGCCATGCTTTGGTGTAATGGCTATCTGACATGACTCAAAGGCATTAAAAAATCGCTTGGTTAAATTTTCTTCTCTGCCCGCCTCAAAGAGAAGCCTTGCCGAACTGGTTCCTCCTCGTATTAACCGCAGCCTGGAAGCAATATCGTTATACGCATCCTCCCATGAGATCCTCTTCCACTTTCCCTCACCCCTCATTCCTATTCTTTTTAAGGGGTAGAGCACCCTTTCAGGATCATAGAGCAGGTTTATCCCCGCAATCCCTTTCGCACACACCTTGCCCCGATTATTCAAATGGTTGGGATTGCCCATAATACCAACCACTCGTGTCCCATTAAGAAAGCCCACAATACCACAAGAAGCACTGCAGGCTTGACATATGGTAGGAATCACTTCAAAAGGCAACCCGGTAGTTCGAGAAACCTCCTGGGGCAGGTTTTCTAAGGCGCCAAGGAGCGTTGCATGAAGCATCTCAGCTAAGCTGAAACCCAGCGCCCCACCTAAGCCTATTTTTATGAAATCTCTCCTGTTAAAATCTGCCATCTACACCTTCCTCACCTACTAATGAAGGGGGATACTCTGACCCCCAATTACAATGACCATTCGCATCACGAAAATGCCCATCAAAACCAGTAGGCAGGCTATGTTTTGACCCACCATAGACTTTCTGATGTGAGGAAAAGACAACATAGCAAGCGGTACAACTTCTCCTAAAAACAATTCCACACCCAAAAACCAGAACCCCACTGTACCGGTGGTAATCACTTTATACATAGAGTAACCATCTTGAGTAGAGTTACCCAGTACCGCCATCTCACAACCGAGAAGGAAAATATCAATGATGATGAAGATGATCATCATCATAATGAGAGTATTCACGATCCTCCTATCAGACTTTTTCTCTTCCTCAGAAGATTGTGAGGTAAAATAGCGAATCCGGATATTGGCAATGATGATGATGATGGCAAGTCCCGACACCATGGCAGAGACTAAAAATAAGGTAGGACTTAAAGAGGAATTCCATAGTTCCCGAGCTTTACTCAAAGCGAGGATGAAACCGGTATATCCATGAACACTAATCGCAATCGGAAAACCACAAAGTCCCCACACGATAGCCGGTACTTTATTTCCTCGCAACACATGCCAGGCATAAATGAGACCGATGAGGGGGTAGGTAGTGAGGAAGAATGTACCCCAGGTAATAGCAGAGGCCGGATTGAGATACACAAAAAGCTTCCAGAAACGAGCAGGCTGTTCCAAATCAATCAACAAGAATAGTGGTGCAGTTGCCAGAATAACCACTGCCCCTACTGCTCCGATTTTCCCTATCGGCTTCCACTCCACCTTCCCCATTAAGCTCGCAACCACCGAGGTAGTATAAAAACCCATATGGAGGCCGGTGATATAAAAATAGGTTGCAATGTAAGCCCCAAAAGGGATAACGAAGGGAATATTATAGATTATTCTTGACTCTTCCATGGAGCGCCACCTTTTGCATCCATCACTTCCAGATCTGCATTGATATAAAATACGTGAGGTTTGGTTGCCATCTCTGGTTTTACCACTTGAATAGGGTGAGTTGCTACCAATCGTGCTATTTCACTCGCTGGATCGTGCATGTCCCCAAATAGCATGGCTCCTACCGGACAGGCCTCCACACATGCAGGAGCAAGACCAGCGTCTATCCGATGTACACAAAAATCACACTTCTGGACAATTTTCTTTAAAGGATTCACATACCTCACGTCATAGGGACAGGCAGCCATGCAATATCTGCACCCAATGCACAAATGAGGGTTAATTAAAACAATGCCATCCTCTCTTCTATAAGAAGCCTTAGTAGGACACACCGTCGCACATACTGGGTTTTCACACTGATTACAAAGCAAGGGCAAAAACGATTTTGTGACGTGGGGATAGGTACCTTTCTCTATCTGCTTTACCCAGGTACGCCATACTCCCAAGGGAACATCATGAGTACTCTTGCAGGCAACCGAGCAGGTCTGACAACCAATACAACGTCGCAAGTCGATCAACACTGCATAGCGTTTTGGTGTGGATGACATGGTCCCTTCATTCTCCGTCAAACGAGTTTATGGTGCAGCTCTCCACCCTGCACCGAGATAGCCTTTTTAGCCTTCACCTTTTTTAAAAAACAGAGGAAACTTATCCACCAATGCTTCTATCTTTTCCTTTGATCGGGATACTTTTACTACATACCCTATACTAAAATACATCAAAGAAACAACCACACCTATCATAAATAGTACATATATCAATTTGGCCAGAGCGGTGGCGGGCTGCTCTCTCAAGGAACTCTTGAGATGTATTGGACTGAATACTATACCCTGCTGGTTGTTACCCATAGCATGACAGTATTCACAGGAATGCGTTTCTCGATTCTCTCCAGTATGGGAGGCTTCTCGATAGTGGCAGTTGAGGCATTGATGCTCATCATTTCTCTCGCAGAGATTCACCTTCTCATGATGGTCCATTCGGTAGCCAATAATTCGATTGAGTATGCCAGGTTGCCCCACCACATCCGGATGACATCGCAGGCAGGTAAACGCAAGATTATCACCACCCATCGATGAGAGAGGATCCCCTACCGGTCTTATGGTATGCTTTCCATGGCAATCGCTACAAAAGATTATTTCCCCTGCTTCATTTTCTATCCCTACTGCGTGTGTGCTCTTTTGACACTGCGCATACTCATTAAGATGATTTTGAAATCCTTGGAGATGGCAGTCCATCGCACAATTAACCCTTTCAAATCCTTGCTTGGGATGGACCGTGGTCTCTGCCTCAGTATGACACTGCACACATCTGACGCCCTTTTGATTGTGCACATCACCAGACCATTTCTCTTCATCAATCCAGAGTGACACCACCTTCCCATCTTGTGAAACATGGTACAACGCTTCATCACCATGACACTCTACACAAGCTTCATTACCTGCGGCCTCTCTCCCCTCTGCAGCGTTTACCTCCCCAAAGCTTACAGAAATAGCACTAGCAGAGGAAACCAAAAGTGCCATTAACAAGATGTACCCCAAATTGAATCTTCTACCTTTCATAACTATACTAATTAATGTATT
>CAYYOQ010000227.1:0-4405 GCA_964473235.1 uncultured Thermodesulfobacteriota bacterium
CACGGTAATTAGAAACGCCGTGAGCACATTTTTCTCTCCTCTCTTCCACCGCCCATGTTTCTCACATTCTTTCTGTAGATAGTGCTGATTTCCTTTGAAATGAGTTACGTGAGGTTTATGAAAAAAGTAGAGTAGCATAAAGAGGGCTACAAACATCACCACCATCATCGGCACCGCAAAGAGCATCCACTGGAAAAAGGGTATCTTTACCTTCACCAACCTTTCAATCATGGCAATGCCGATGAGGTTAGGTGGTGTTCCCACCGGTGTCGCAATTCCCCCCACAGAGGATGCATAGGCAGTCATCAGCATCATCCCGGTTCCGTACTGTACCCACAGTGGATCTACTTTTTCACCGGCCTGTTCCATTATTTCCCCCATCGCATAAATAATTCCAAGGCCAATGGGAAACATCATGGCGGTGACCGCAGTGTTGCTCATCCATGCTGATAATCCAGCAGCAATGGCGCCAAATGCAAAAAGGATGCGTCCCGTACTATGTACCCATTTAAAGGAGAGAATCCTGAAGGCAAACCGTTTGTCCAGACCATGCACTGCCATTGCTTCGGCAAGGATGAAGCTTCCCAAAAAAAGAAAGACTATAGGGTCGGCAAAGGGAGCACATACCGTTTTTGCAGGGGCAACACCAAATACAATGCAAAGCATCGCACCTAGCAAGGCAGTCATGGGGAGCGGAATTGGCTCTGTTACCCACCAGGTAACTACCCATCCAATCACTGCAGCGAGTCGGTGTGCCTGGTCACTTAGTGATGGCATAGGCGTGAGGTAGAGGAATAATGCGAGGAGAGGGCCAAGAAAAAGGCCAACGGTGTTGCGCAACCGCTCAAAACGCTCTTCTAGTGGTGAGAGCTTCGCTCTTACCTCGGCATAGGCTTTGTCGTTATCTGCATTCTGATCTGCCATTGTGTACTCACCCTCATATAATGTTATACCTTTCTTCGGAATGATTCTATTTTTTACATATGAATGCATCACCTCACCATTGTCAAGAGAAAAAAAGGAAGAAAAAAGGAAGTCATACTATCACAAAATCAATTAAGGTTCACACCTCTTTTTTAGAATTTGACGCCAATGAAGAATTAGTATATAGTAAAAGTTTGAAGCAGAGTTAATGCCCAACAGAGTAAATGGTACAGCTATTACCGCCCTCACTGCCGCCTCCGCCTGCGAACTTGCAGATAGGGTAGAATATACTATTTTCTCGCCAAATCTCAATGAAGTAGTGAATACACAGAATCAAAGTGAGAACTGATAGAGAAAAAGGAGAGCATGTTGAAAACCATCCCCTACTTTGAACGGATAACTGAAACCCTTGCACCACTCAACCCCCGGCCTATGAAAATGTACCGAGGTGAAGATATCACCCAGTTTGAAAAGCTTGAAACGGAAATGATGATCCATACCATGCGCTGTTTTGAGGCTGAAAAGCTGGATAAGATTGTCATGATCAAGGCAGAGATTATGGGTGGTAAAATCATTGTCTATGGCATTACCATTGTTCCCACTGATGAGTACCCCTTTCCCATGTTTACCTCTGAAATTGTGCAGGCAGTAAATCATTTAAGTTTAAGGGCAGATCTCATCCCTTTGGCAGATTGCGGTCGGGATATGGCATATTTGGAAAAGTATATGGTTCCTATGGAAGAGCTTTGGGAAAAATACAAAGACATCGAGGGCATGGGAGTAGAGCGCTACCTCTGGCACCGGGTGATGCTCTCACCCTTCTACGCCTACGGAAAAATCAAATATGATGTAGAACACATTGAGGAGAAGGCGTTAGAGATTTCTATTGACTATCTGAAACTCTTTATACAATTCTGGTCAGAGGGTGAAAAGGCAGACCCTACCTATATGGAGCTTCTCAACGGAAGAAAAAGGGCAATGCTTAAAACCATGATGGAAAATGATCCGGGTGAAGGGCCGCTTAAAAAAGCGTTGGGTGAAGAGAAGGCAAAGAAGCTACTCTCCCTTCTTTTCTAAATTACTCACTTTAAAATTCGCAAATCGAAATCCGAAGCACGAAACAAATTCAAATGACCAAAGCACAAAATCAAAAGTATTTTGATTTAAAAAGTAATTTAGTTTTGAACATTTGCTATTTGAATTTTGAATATGTTTCGAATTTGGTGCTTGGAATTTAGGATTTTATTTTAGAAGCTCTTCAATTGCAGGGCACGTATAGTCTGAAAGTTTCCCCGCACGGGCAAGGTCTTCCACTACGTCTGAGAGCCCGACTTCCTCAAGCCTTTTGCGCGTAGGCAAACCTTCCTGCGAACAGCCGCGATAGTAATAGTACTCATCAAGCATACCGGGATGGGAAATAAGGTCTTCTTCTCCCCGCGTGGTTCCCTGCCTCATATCATCCTTTCTGCTTATTCCTAATAAGGCATTGTAACACCGCTCCACCTGATAGGCCCTCTCCGCTGATTCAAAAAGATGCTGAGGATCTCTACCCGTTACCACCTGATAGATCTCTCCCATCTCCTCAAAGAGAATGAGCGGTTCACCAAAAATGGTGGTGCCTGCAAGGGGAATAAAGCATAGTCCCAGGGAATCCATTAACATCTTGTAATTTTCATGCCACCAGACCGCACGCCCCTTTGCCACAGGACTTTTGGCAATGGCCATCTCATCAGGAATATCCTTTCCGAAAATTCTCTCCAGCATTTCACGTGCACCAGTGAGCGCCGAGAAAGGATGGCCCTTCATGTGGTCAGCTCCCCGAACCGCTACCGAGGTTGCAAGATTCATGGCCATCACCGCATGACGATTGTAGGGAAAGGTCATCCCCTTGGTGTGAAAACCATAGGGTTTCGACTCAGGCCCTATTTTTTGAATCATCTCAGGGATACTTTCGGCGAGAATATTTCCGAACCCTTCCCTCCTGGCTGCTTTGTGCATCATCTGAGAAGCAAGCTCAACATCCCCCCACCTAAGCTCCATCCCATCGGTATCCTCAGTCCCTAAAATCCCTCTCTGAAAGCACTCCATAGCCATTGAGAGGTTCCACCCAAACTGGGTACAATCCATTCCCAATCGATTAGAGAGATTAGTAAGGTGAAAGAGCGAGGGAAAATCATAGATACCCAGCTGCGGTCCCAGGCTCACGTAGTGGCCGAATTCAATTTTGTCTCCCCTCTCACCCTGATACGGCCCTTCATCAACCTTCCACTTCTGGGAACAACCGATGGGACATCGGTAGCACCCAGATTTACCATCCTTGTACTTGTTGATAAATTCCTCAAGATCATAGTGCTCCAATTGCTCCGGGGTAATTCTCCCCTGCTCATTTCTGGTCGCGGTCTCAAGCCCTATCTGGGCAATGAGCATCAGGGTCCCATACTCTGACTGGGCATACGTAGCTGGTCCTCCCTTCCAGAGTTCCCGATATCTCTTTGTCAATTCATCCAGCCTTTTCTTGTCTGCCACCGGCACTGTTCCAGTAGCCTTGACGATTATCGCCTTCAGATTTTTTGAGCCCATCACACATCCCATTCCTGCCCTGCCGTTGGCACCTACCCTTTTCCTTCCAGAGAAGATGTTGGCGTATCTCACTAACGATTCTCCCGCTGGTCCAATGCGCGCGGTCTCACACTCACCATAGTGCTCATAGAGTTTTTCATCTGTGGCATAGGTATCAAGACCCCAGAGTTCAGTCGCATCAACTAATCGGGGCACTTTCCCCTTCTCAACAAGAAGAAGAGAAGGTTTTGCTGACTTACCTTCTATCACAATATGGTCATAGCCCGCCTGCTTCACCTTGACGCCGAAATATCCACCCGCGTTTGAATCTCCAAAGATTCTGGTTAAGGGACTTTTTGCGGTGATGGTATATCGGGTAGCACAGGGAAACGCAGTTCCTACCAGAGGACCACAGCCAAAAATAAGCGGGTTCTCCGGTGAAAGGGGATCTAGTTCAGTCTTACCCCGCACCAGGTCGTAAAATAGTCTGGCATTAATCCCCGCCCCACCAGTATAGCCCCTGATCAATGCTTCGGAGAGTTCTTCCTCCCAGATCTTTGCATCAGAGAGGTTAACCTTAAGGATTTTACCTCGCCAGCCGTATTTTCCACGAACACCACTTTTTTTCATGAAGTTCCTCTATATAGTGATATGTGTCTCACCATTAAAAAAAGAAAAACACAATCCCCAAGCACTAAATCCTAGCCAAACATATCTGAAATCTTACAGACCCTTTATGAGCGACATGGAAGATTTTTCTGAGCCACAACACAAAATTGCTTAAGCATCTATAGAACGGCAGGTGCCTTGCGAATTGTGACTTCGGCGAGCTCAGTCGAGCCGCAGTGCCAGACCCCATTCCATTCCCCCTTTGTCGAAGGCTCTGGAAACTGCCTGTCTTTTTGATAATACGTAAGTTACG
>CAYYOQ010000228.1:0-1395 GCA_964473235.1 uncultured Thermodesulfobacteriota bacterium
ATGAATCTAGCTGTTGACATCAGTGAGACACTAGTATAAAAATATCTTCACTTCCCCAGATGTATGAGGATAAAAGAGAAAAGGGAGTTATGTGCCCATGAATGAAACATCTATTTTGCAAAACCTAGAAGCAATCGCTGAGAAGCTACAAATAAAGGTGCAGTACGAAAGCCTCAGGAAAAAACATATCTTCTCCAGGGGCGGACTCTGTAAACTGAAAGATGATAACGTGATCATTATTGAAAACAGTCTGCACCTCTCGGAAAAGATAGAGGTCCTGGTAGATGCACTAAGTCAGTTTGACCTTGAAGGCATCTATATGCCGCCAGCGGTAAGAAAGATACTATCAAGTAAAAGTAATAAAGAGACCTCAGATGATAAGGAAAAAATCGAACTGCCAGAAGACATGGGGCCCGCGGGATAGCCACGGAGGAGGAAAGGAAACGCTTTGAATTCTTCAAGAAACTATCTCACGCTCTATGAGAGTGGAGCACTAGATGAAAGGATACGTATCCTGGACACTCTATTATCGCGCTGTTCCCTCTGCCCCTGGGAGTGTAGGATCAATCGCAGAGAGGGAGAGAAAGGGATCTGCCAGGCAGGCCATGAACTCACCATAGCTAAATCTATACCCCATTTTGGAGAAGAACCTGTGCTCACAGGTAAAGATGGTTCAGGCACTATCTTCTTTACCCACTGCAATCTGCAATGTCAATTCTGTCAGAATTACCAGATAAGCCAACAGCATCTTGGTTACCCCGTGAGCTTAGAGCAACTCGCTCTTGAGATGATCTCCCTACAGCAGAGAGGATGTCATAATATCAATTTTGTTTCACCCACTCATTTCCTCCCTATGATCATCAAATCGTTGAAGATAGCCATATCAAGAGGGCTCACGCTTCCCCTCGTCTATAACTCTAATGGTTATGAGAAGGCAGAAACCATAAAACTTCTGGAAGGAATTATTGACATCTATCTGCCTGATGCTAAGTACGGAGATGAGCGGTGGGCTTTAGAACTCTCTCACGCACAACAGTATATCCGATACAACCTCACTGCCCTCCAAGAAATGTATCGGCAAGTGGGACCACTCAAGATCAATGAAGAGGGAATTGCAGAGAGGGGACTGATTATTCGCCACCTCGTCCTTCCCCACAACCTTTCCGGCACAGAAAAAGTTCTGCGGATGATAAAAGAGCATATAGGAACTGGTGTGCATATCAGTCTCATGGGTCAATATTTTCCCACCCATCGTGCTCATGAGCGGGAACAGATCAATAGAAAGCTCACCCCCAGAGAATATCAAAAATGTATAGATCTCCTGGATTACTACGGCTTTGAAGAAGGCTGGTGTCAGGAGCCAGACGATATCAGGGAAGAATTTGTTCCCGATTT
>CAYYOQ010000228.1:1495-4400 GCA_964473235.1 uncultured Thermodesulfobacteriota bacterium
GCAGACATCATTGTTGTCAATACCTGTGCGTTTATTAAAGATGCCACCCGCGAAGCAACTGCTACCATCCTCACCCTTGCCGAATTAAAGAAGAAGGGAACCTGCCGCAAACTTGTAGTCACCGGCTGTCTCCCCCAGAGATACGGCACGAAGCTGCTCACTGAACTCAAAGACGTTGACCTTTTTATAGGGGTAGGTGAATTCCCCGCACTAGGTAAATTCCTTGAAGAAAAAAAATCAAGTCAGCCACGTCCCTCCCTGCATAGTAAGACACCCACCTTCCTCCTCAATCATACTACCCCGCGCATCCTCTCTACTCCCCACTACACTGCGTATGTAAAGATTGCAGAAGGGTGCTCCCATCGCTGTTCTTTTTGCACCATTCCCCATATAAAAGGACCCTACCAAAGCAGACCCCTTACGTCCATCATTACCGAGGCGAAATACCTCGCCGATCAAGGTGTGAAAGAGTTAAACCTTATTGCTCAGGATACTACCTTCTATGGAAAAGATCTTACCCCAAAGGGAGGGCTCACCACGCTCCTGAAACAACTCTCACAGATTAAAGGCATTGAGTGGATCAGAGTGCTCTATTGCCAGCCTGCTCACCTATCAAAAGGGATGGTACGGGTCATGAGGGAGGAAGAAAAGATATGTCCCTACCTCGATCTTCCTCTACAGCACATAAGTGACACGATCCTCAAGAGAATGGGGAGAGGAAAAAGCAGCACAAAGATCAGGAATCTTATAGAGGAACTTAGGAAAAGCATCCCCCACCTCTGGATACGGACTACCATGATGGTTGGCTTCCCGGGAGAAACGGAGGAAGATTTCAATCACCTCGTGGATTTTATTAAAGAGGCAGAATTCGAACACCTTGGCGCTTTCAGATACTCGGATGAGGAAGGAACAAGGGCACATACGCTTAAGGATAAAGTTCCCACGCAGGTAATGGAAGAAAGATACCACATCCTGATGTCCACCCAATCCCACATCTCTTTAAAGAAAAACCAAAAACTAATAGGATCACCACAAACAGTTTTGATAGAAGGTGTGCATCAAGAGACCGGAATGCTCTTTGGAAGGACTTACTTCCAGGCTCCTGATATCGATGGAATTGTCTACTTAACCAAAGGAAAGGCCAATCCCGGTGAGATGGTTGAGGCTTACATCACTGGTGCTTCTACCTACGACCTTTTTGCAGAATTGAACAAAAAGTAGTATGATACCATTGACAAAATTTTTGAAATAAGGAGGAACTAATAATGAAGGCACGGTATGATGTAGTAGTGGTGGGCGCTGGCCCTGCGGGACTTTTAGCTGCTAAAGCAGCAGCGGAGAATGGATTTGAAGTCGCAATCATAGAGAGAAAGGAAAAGATACCGGTAATCACCAGAACCTGCGGGCAATCACTGCTTCCACCCAATGAATACTTTTTTGGAAATCTCTTCCACTACAATGAGCGCGATAAAAGGTTCTGCTTTCCCAACGTTGGTTTGAGCTTTCCCTACACTGGTCCCATAAAAAAAATATATGACTGGTATCTGGTATCTCCTGTAATGAACTATATCCGCTTCGGATACCCCGAAGGATATACTCCACCGATACCCGGCATGATGAAAGCTCCCATTGCATTGGTATATGATAAGGAGGTGTTGCTTAAAAATCTACTGAGTGAGCTGAAACACTACCAGGTTGACATCTTTGAACACACTGAATTTACCGATATTACCTGGGCAGGGCCAGGGGTGATCGTGACCGCAGGTGGAACGCAGTTTAAAAGTTCATTTGTGATCGCAGCGGATGGAACAAATTCCCGGGTGGTAGAAAGGCTTGGGTTTAACCATGATAGAAAACTTATCGCCAACATCTATGTAAAATCTTTTTTTATACGAGGGTTCAAATCCCAGACTGACATTGAACCAATATTGACCGGCGTTGACTTCCTTCAGGAAAAGCCGGTGTATATATTTGCGCTCCCCCGCCCCCAGGGCGAGGAGTGGAATGTTCTTTTTCTCACCTTTGAAAAAAGTCTGAACATAAGTGATGCTGCAGAGCAGTTGATGAAGGAATCTCGATTCGCCCGTAGCTTTAAAGATACCCAAAAGGTGAGAGAGTGCGCAGCCATGGAGCACATCTATTCTCCCATTATAAAACCTTTTAAGAATAATGTACTGGCGGTGGGAGATGCCGCCTCCTGTCAGGAGCTTGAATGTCTCGGGGCAATGATCAGCGGGTGGAAAGGCGGGCTTGCGGTCGCCGCAGCACTGAAGGAGTTTCAACTGGGTGTTCCTCCCCAGGCAATTGCTGACTATTGCGACTGGTGGCTTAACACCTATATTAAGAAATACGATTATCAGGGTTATCTTGAAGTATTCGGGGTTGCCTATATGTTCTCCCGGCAGGACATTATAGACTATATTTTCGGCCTTTTAAAAGAGCCTTTCCCGCCTACCTTCAACCCCTATACCGCAGTTCGTCTGCTGGGCGCCGCCATGCAGAAAGTCATGCCCCAGGTGTTAGCAGAAAGGCCAGACATTGTTCAGGAACTCCTGCCTCGTCTGTTCGCCTTTCCCTCTGAAATTCTATCAAAAACCTTAGCGGAAGAACCCCGCCCCAGTTAGAAAAAAAGGTACGCTTTCATTGAGTAGGCTTCTTTGGAAAGAGAACTGATATCACTACTGAGATAAGCAGGGTGAGGGCAACTACCCCGAGTGCAACCGTAACCGGTATCGTATAGGTAGTACTTAAGAGCATCTTTACGCCGACAAAAGAAAGAATAAACGCCAGACCGTAGTGGAGGTAGTGAAACAACTGCATAACACCTGCCAGTGCAAAGTGAAGCGAACGCAACCCTAAAATCGCACATATAGTCGAAGGGAAGACAATAAATGGATCCGTGGTA
>CAYYOQ010000229.1:0-4394 GCA_964473235.1 uncultured Thermodesulfobacteriota bacterium
ACGAGACCATCAATAGTAAATCGAAATTTTAAGTGTCCACTCATTGAGAATAATTAGCGGTGAGTTTAAAGGTAGAAAGCTGGCTTCATTCACAGGTCGGCGTATTCGCCCCACTTCTGATAGAGTTCGAGAAGCGATTTTTGATCTCCTCCCCGTTGAGTGGGAGGGGAAGGAGATAGTTGATCTCTTTGCCGGCACGGGTGGACTAGGCATTGAGGCGCTAAGCAGAGGTGCCTGTCGGGTGGTGTTTGTAGAACATCATCCCCAGGCGCTCAAGGTGCTTGATAAAAATCTCATTATGGTACACCAGGTAGAAAGCAGTGAAGTAGTAAGACTTGAGGTGGAGGAGGGGATGAAGGTTATCAAGAGAAAGGGGTGGAAATTCGACATTGCCTTTCTTGATCCCCCCTATGGCAAGGGTTTAGCAGGGAGCACGATACGTTTGGTAGTTGAGCATGAGATAATGAAAGACCGTGGAATAGTAGTGGTAGAACATCACCGGAGGGAAGTGCTCCTTGAGCACTCTCCTACTTTGAAACTCCTTGATCAGCGTAACTATGGGAAGACAGGACTGGCTCTGTTTGTCGTGCACTCTTAGAAAATAGGGTACTAGTGATTGAGAGCATTCAAAGGGTTAGGGTTGAGTGGTGGAAGCATCGAAGAGAAGGAAGGGGAACATCCCATGGAAACGATTGCAGTATATCCAGGTTCTTTTGATCCTATTACTAATGGACATATTAACTTAATTGAACGAGCACTGAGGATCTTTGATAAGCTTATTGTGGCGGTAGCAATGAATGTGGCAAAAACCCCTCTTTTTACCTTAGAGGAGAGGTGTGAGATGATTAGGGAAGCTACCAAAAACCATCCCGGGGTAATTGTTGATTCTTTCGATGGGCTTTTAGTAGATTACGTTGAGACAAAGGGCATCCGGGTGATTCTCAGGGGGCTGCGGGCCATCTCAGATTTTGAGTATGAGTTTCAAATGACCTTCATGAATAGAAAGCTGAATCGTGATGTAGAAACGATTTTTATGATGACCGGACTGCGGTGGTTTTTTGTCAATTCCACGGTTATCAAGGAGGTTGCTATTGCTGGTGGCTCAGTAAAGGGGTTGGTACCTGATGTGGTGTGGGAGAAACTCAAGGAAAAGTTTCCCCGCTATTGGGAGAAAAATAGATAAACAATAGCTACTCTATTGTAGCGAGGATGTCGGCATGAACATGTTAATCTTACCTGGGGTGGTTTCTGAAATTGGCATTATGAAGGGGTTAAGGGCGGATGTGTTAGAGCTTATGCTCCATGCAGGTTTTGTGGTGAAGCTGGTGCTTCTTATTCTCATGCTATTCTCCGTTTTGTCATGGGCAATTATTATTGTGAAATTCAGGATTTTCCGTCTGGCTGAAAAAGAGTCAAAATTGTTTCTGGACAGCTTCTGGGCCACCAGGAATTTCTCCAAAGCCTCCATGGAGTCAAAAAGATTCACCCATAGCCCGATCGCAACAATCTTTAGGTGCGGGTATGGGGATGCGGAAAGAATAAAAAAGGAAATGGTGGTTTCCAACCCTTCCCAGGGCTCACTGGGCAACGGTGTGATGGTAGGAGTAACAGAGGGCATTGCCACCATTGATCGAACTTTGAAGCGGATTATGGTAATAGAACTTACCAGGTTAGAAAGGGCTTTAACCTTTTTGGCAACAACCGGAAATACCGCACCCTTTATCGGTTTATTTGGAACGGTGTGGGGGATTATGGATGCCTTCAGACAGATAGGGTATCTTGGTTCAACCAGTTTGGCGGTAGTTGCTCCCGGTATTTCTGAGGCACTGATTGCTACTGCTGCAGGATTGTTTGCCGCGATACCGGCGGTGGTTGCCTATAACTATTTTCTGAATAAGGTGAGGATGCTTGGTTCCCAGATGGAGAGCTTCTCTGCAGAATTCCTGAACATTTTAGAGAAATACTTTAGAGGTATGTGAAGTGAGGAGCTACCCTCATTTCAAGAGATGCGGGGGGATGGGTCATGGTAGGCGGTTACAAGTCGAGTCGTTTTCTTTCAGAAATTAACGTTACCCCTTTTGTAGATGTAATGTTAGTGCTTTTGATTATCTTTATGGTGACCGCGCCCATGATGAAGGAGGGAGTTGATGTGAACCTGCCCCAGGCGAAAGGGAAGGTGCTCCCTACCCAAGAAAAACGGATGTCCATCACCATCACCAGCAAGCAGGAGATTTATCTCAACGATCGGAAAATCGAGTTCACGAGCCTCGAAGATAAATTGAAGAAGGTATTCCAGGAACGGCGTGATAAAGAACTTTTTCTCAAGGCTGATGAGGTGGTTCCCTATGGGTTTGTGGTCAAGGTGATGGCAGCCATTCGGAGTGCGGGGATTGAACAGCTGGGGATGGTGACCGTTCCTTTAGAAGAAGGGAAGCAATGACCTCTTTGCCTTACTACCTATCTGAGGTACCTTCATCTGAACTCACATTGGTGTGGGGGGTGGTCCTCTCCTCCTTCTTGCACCTCCTGCTCATCCTGGTGCTGATCGGAGTACCCGGGCTTCTCTCACCTAAGAGGACCTATTTTTCCTCAACGTATATGGTTAAATTGGTTGACGTGCCTCGGGGAACCCAGGGTAAGACAAGGGTTGCCGCAGGGGAAAGAAGCAAGGAAGAAAAGCTGGCAGTGGGAGAAACGGCTAAAGAAAAATTAGAAAAGGTAGAAGAAACTAAAAAGGTAGAGGAGAAAAAGAGCACCGGATTAACGGTGAAAGATAAAGTTGAAAAAAGTAGCGCAGTGAAAACGGTTCAGAAAAAAGTGGAGGTGAGGGTTAAGGATAAAGAGAAAGATAAAAATAAAGAGAAAGAATTCTCTTCTGCCCTCGATAAAATTAAAGAGAGGGTTGATGAGAGACAAAGAAAGGAAAAGCTCGAGAGTCTCCGCGAGAAAATTGCTGAGGGAGAGCGAGCGGGAACTGGCGTAGGGGTGGGAGAAGGTGGTGCACTGGTAGTGGGTTCGTCGGGATTACCCTTTGGTCAGGGAATGATTGCTAATCTTCCTCTGAACTATCAGCTCTACTATAGCGCCATTGAACAGAAGATTAAAAGTAATTGGAATCTTGCACTTCCCAGAGGTGTGGTTGAAGATATGAAGGGGATGGAGGTAGTGTTGAGTGTTAAAATCAAAGCTGATGGGGAGATCGTTGATATTTCTTATGAGCAGAAGTCAGGAAATATCTATTTAGATGAATCGGCTTTTAGAGCGATTAAGAAAAGTAATCCCCTACCTCCCTTTGATGAGTATAATATCAGGGAACCATTTTTTGAGACAGGTATTATTTTCCCCGCGGTGGAATTGTTGTAGGGTGATCGTTAATGGTAGTGCCTATGAGCGAGGGGGTTAGTGAGGGTGTGAGGATACCATGAAAAAAAAGGTTATGGTAGCTGCCAGTGTGATGTGGTTACTCCTGATGGGGCGACTTGCCGCCAAGGTATATATCTATATTGATGCCCCTGCCACCACCAAATTCCCCATCGCCATTCCTGCGTTTAAAAATCTGGGAGATGTTCCCGATGCCCAGAATATGGGGACGTCGGTTTCCTCTGTGATTTCTGAGGATCTGGAGATAAGCGGTCTTTTTAGACTGATTAATCCTAATGCCTTTCTCGAAGACCCCAGTACCGCAGGTATCACTGGTGACCGTATTGAGTGGAAGGACTGGTCCGCCATAGGTGCTGAGGCGCTGATCAAGGGCGGGTTTTACCAGGAAGAGGGTGGACTGAGGGTCGAAGCGCGCTTGTTCGATGTAGTACGAGGAAGCTTTGTCTCAGGTAAGCGCTATTTCGGTAAACCAACGGAACTTCGACTTGTCTCCCACAAATTTTCTGATGAGGTGATGTATCGGCTCACCGGGCAGAAGGGTATTTTCCAGACACAGATTCTCTTTGTCTCAGACAGTGGAGGTACTAAAGATATCTACCTCATAGACTTTGATGGTTACAATCGGGTAAAAATTACCAACCACAAATCTATCGTTCTCTCCCCCTCGTGGTCACCTGATGGAAAGAAGGTGATTTTTACTTCCTATAAGGATGGGAATCCTGATGTGTATGTGAGAGAGCTTTTTTATGGGAGAGAGCGCAAGATTTCCTTCCAAAAAGGGCTCAACATTGCTCCCGAGTGGTCTCCCGATGGAGAAAAAATAGTCTTGACCTTAAGTCAAGATGATGGTAATTCTGATATTTATCTTATCAATGAGGAGGGAGAAAAAATTAGCCGTCTCACCAGCGACTGGGCTAATGATGTTTCTCCTTGCTGGGCGCCGGATAGCAAAGAACTTGGCTTCGTTTCGAATCGCTCTGCGCCCGGAACTTCCTGAACAAGCAGCAATCGAG
>CAYYOQ010000230.1:0-4376 GCA_964473235.1 uncultured Thermodesulfobacteriota bacterium
ATCAAGTCAAAGATTCTCTTGACAGAGTCTATAAAAGGTTTTATGTTTGCTCCGACATGTGGAAAGCTACACCTTCTTCCTGTTTAACTAGTGGCTGAACGAAAACCCTCTCACACTACATTGGCTGTCATTTCGAAGGAGCGAAACGACTGAGAAATCTCATACAAGTTCATAGATTTCTCCCTGCGGTCGAAATGACAATAAAGCCAAAACAGGGGTTTTCGTTCAGGCTCTAATTAGTGATATCGTTTCACTATCCCTTTTGGAATAGTGAAGCATCCACCCATTCAAGCATTTCTTCCCTGAAGCGCTTCCAGAAGAAGATGCTTTTCCACGGTAATCACCTTTCCCAGCGCAACCTCACTGAGTTGATCAAGACGAAAATACTTTGCATTAAAATACCTTGCGATATCTTTGGCAAACTCAAAAGTAAAACCAGAAAACTTCTTCTGCCTGGTCACCTCCGAATCGATCACAATTGAGTGGATTCCCTCCTCCTGCGACAGTGTACCTAATTTTTCTATTTCGGTCATGGGGTCAGTACCTTCAACAATAGAGATATTGGACCTCCCATCAGAGATGAGCACCAGCATGGGCACAACCGTAGGATCCTTTCGCTTTTCATTTTTGATTAACGAAAGCGACTTCATAATACCTGCGGCAAGCGGAGTTTTTCCTCCGGTAGGAAGATTCACCAGAAGTTTCTTGGCAAGCTCAACACCACTGGTAGGCGGCAGAAGGATATACCCGTCTTTCCCCCTGAAGGCTACCATTGCCACCCGATCCCGATGTTGGTAGGCATCCATCAGGAGAGAAAACACTGTCCCCTTGGCAGCTTCCATCCTGTTCATCACACCCATAGAACCACTGGCATCAACAGTGAGCACAATAAGGGTGGAAATTTTGCTCTGGCGAACTTTCTCTCTTAGGTCTTCCCCTTTGATAATGAGTGCGTGGCGTAATTTAGAGTTTTTTTTTCTGTGCTTCTGATGTACCGCTGCCGCCCTCACTGTCGCATCAAACGCAATATCGGAAGTGTCCTCTTTGGGAATTTTAGGCTTAAGATATCGTCCTTTTCTTCCCGTAGCGAGCGTTTTCATCCTCTTTCCTGATCCGAATCTCACCACCCGGTCTCTTTTCCTCTTATTAATATCCTTGGGAACCTCAATGGGTTTTCCCACCTTATGAACCTTGCCCTCTACTTCTTCCGCTTCTTCCGTATCTTCTAATTCTGTGTCATCTTGATTGTTCATGGGAGGAGGCTCTCGGTCAAGCTCATCTGAAATTTGGTCAATTAAGTCATCCAATAGGTTGTCTTTCTTTTCTTCCTCGCCAAAGGGGCTTTTCCTAATCCTAAAGGGGAGGATAAACTCAGCGGCTTCTTTTATTTCCTCCTGTCCCACTTCTTTCTTATCATGATACGCTGCTAGAGTCATTGACGTCTTTGCCAGCATGATATCAGGACGGTGTCCCTCCACTTCAAGTTCCTTGCACATCTTACAGATAAGCATTTGAGTGCGTTCACTCAAGGCAATACTTTTAAGAAGCTTTTGCGCCTTTTTAATCCTCTTTCTCAGTTTTTCATTTTCAGGTTCATAGTCTCTCAAGAATTTCTCCGGGTTCTTTTCAAACTGATTACGGAGAAGGGTGATTTTCACCCGCTCATCCACGTTATGGATGGCTTCGATGGGAACGTGCAGAGAGATACGGTCAAGTAACTGTTCCCTGAGTTCCCCCTCTTCAGGATTCATGGTACCCACCAAAATGAAACGAGAGGGATGAGCAAACGATATTCCTTCCCTCTCCACCACATTGACACCAGAGGTTGCGCTGTCAAGAAGGATATCAACTACATGATCATCGAGTAGATTAATCTCATCTACATAGAGGATTCCCCGATGGACATCTGCTAAAATACCTGGCTCGAGAGATTTTCTCCCTTCTTTTATAGCCGTCTCAATATCAAGGCTCCCCAACACCCGGTCCTCAGTTGATCCTAAGGGAAGATCAACTACCCGGATCCTGCGCTTTTCAATCTTCAAGCCATCTCTCCCTCTTCTCTGCTGCATAGAGAGGACTTTTTCCCTGCAGTGAGGACACATCTCGGAGATATCTCGAGGATTACAATTAAAGGGACACCCTTGTACTACTTCCATCTCGGGGAGCAGTTCTGCCAGCGCCCTCACCGCGGTCGATTTACCGGTACCCTTTTCACCGCGAACAAGGACTCCACCCACTTGAGGATTGATGGCGTTTAAGATAAGTGCTTTCTTCATCTTTTCCTGTCCCACAATCGCAGTAAAAGGAAATACTACTCTTTTAAAAGCTAATGCTTGAGCCATTTTTTTCTCTTCCCTTGCGGTTATTTTACGATTGGGTTTTTAGATTCCATTTGAACTTTGGATTTTGACATTTGAACTTTACTCTTTCGTTTCTTCCTCTTGTCTTCTGCCTCTAGCCTCTTCGCATGCTCTAGTACCTGTTGAAATCTGCTGCTGCCAAGGGCAGCCTCCTCAAAAGGTGTCCTCCTCATGCGAAAACCAAGGGTAAGCTCAGAAGCAAAAACTACATCACCTTCGGTAACCTGTTTCCTCCCCTCATAGGCGGCTTTAGTCATGGCAGCCCGGGTAATAATAATATCAGGTCGGTGACCATCGACGTCGAGCTCAATACACATCCTAGCAACAATCCTTAAAAACTCTTCCCTGATAGACACTTTGGGTAAAAGGTGTTGTGCCTGAATAACCCTTTGAGCCGTCTCCTTATCAGTTTCCTCATAAAGTCTTTTGAAGTAGAGAGGATCTCGTTCAAACTCCGTTGCCTGTTTCATTATTTTAAGTCGTGCCTGCAAATTGCCTATCCCCTTAACCTCCACATGAAAGGCAAGTCTGTCATGGAGCTGCGGACGGAGCTCTCCCTCCTCGGGGTTCATGGAACCTATAAGGATGAAACTGGCTGGATGGGAAACGGAAATCCCTTCTCTCTCTACCACATTTACTCCCATTGCGGCAGAATCGAGCAACACGTCCATAATGTGATCATCAAGCAGATTGATGTTATCTACATAGAGAATACCGCGGTTTGCCTCTGCCAGTATGCCAATCTCTAGAGCTTTGACCCCCTCAGCGATAGCCTTCTCAATATTGAGTGTCCCCACCACCCGATCCTCGGTAGTTCCCACAGGAAGCTCTACAATCTTCATTCTTCTCTTAATAGCGGGAACTTTTACACCCTTCTCATATTCTGCCCGGCATATACCACACATCTTACTTATATTTTGGGGATCACAGCTAAACCGGCACCCCTCCACTACCTCAATTTCAGGAAGAAGGTCAGCAACACCTCTCACTGCTATGGTCTTCGCACTGCCTCGCTCCCCTCGAATCAGGATACCCCCAATCTGGGGATTTATCACATTCAGCAAAAGCGCTACCTTCAACTTCTCCTGACCTACAATGGCAGAGAAGGGGTAGTTAATCCTTGCTACCTGCTCCGTAAATGAGTGCTCCATACGCTACTCCATAAATAAAAGTATGATCCATGATGCACAATCCACGATTAATGTTGAAATTCCAAATGTCCAAGCACCAAATCCCAAGTAAATCCAAAATTCCAATGGCAAAATGAGAAATGTTTTAATCATTTGAACTTAGGTCATTTGATATTGTTTGGAATTTGACATTTGAAATTTGGAATTTAAAGAACTACTATCCAGTATCTAGCATCCAGCGTCATGCATCCCACATCTTATTCTTCTAATTCCTCAATTTCAGATTCAATCTCCAGATAGATTTGCTTAAGCTTCTCTATCTCCTCCTCGGTAGCATTCCACATGCCTCTCTGATACGCCTCCATTAAACGCTGCAACTGATCCTCTACCGCCCAGATGTTCTCTTGCATCATCTTCTTCCGGACTTCCTCGTTAAATAAGTATTTATCCGCCATCTCGCTCCAGACCCAGTTATCAACAGAGCCAGAGGTAGTTGCCTGCCAGCCAAAAAGATACTCCATGCGATTGCTTAAGTTTTTTACCCCCTTGTACCCACTCTCCATCTGTCCCTTCATCCACGAAGGGTTGAGCAGTTTGGTACGTACCTCATAATCGATTGTCTTTTTGATATCCATCGTCTTTATCTTGTCCCTGGTTGAATCCGCGACCAGCACTATCGGTTTTCCCTTTCTCCCTGAAGAAGACCTTGACTTTCTCACCGTTTCAACCGAACTTGAAAGGCCACCTAGGAACTCATAGTAGTGATCGAGATCTGCAATACCATACTCTTCATTGTCCCTCACCTGAGCAACAACATCAACGGTATTGAGCACCTCCCTGAAGGTACTTAAGTTTGACTCAGCATGATACATATCCCCGTAGAGAT
>CAYYOQ010000231.1:0-4371 GCA_964473235.1 uncultured Thermodesulfobacteriota bacterium
TTCGAAGGAGTGAAGCGACTGAGAAATCTCATGCAAATTCATAGATTTCTCCCTTGGGTCGAAATGACAACAGAGCCAAAACAGGGGTTTTCGTTCAGCCACTAATTATAGTCTATACGCGTAGGCATTCAAATTATTAAAGGGGGTGAAATCAGTTGTCAAGTCACACTCTTTGTGCTAATGGTGGTGTGTTTAAAAAATTCTGGCGGGAGCGAAGAGATGCCACATAGAATTGAGGTAGGATTTAAACCTTCTGTTAGAGATGTGTGGGGTGAAAAGGTAAGGAAGAGAATCTGGGATAACCTCCACTACCGAGTTGAACAGGTCAAGGGTATAGAGGTTTACACCTTAGATATGGAATTATCCCTCGATCTGCTGAAGACGATTGCGGAAGGCCCTTTTGTTGACCCCATCATCCAGCTCTATACCATTGACCTGCCACTCGCTCAGGATTTTGACTGGATCATTGAGGTGGGTTTCAGGCCAGGGGTGACTGATAATGTGGGCAGAACCGCAGGTGAGGCGATAGAACTGGTGTTGGGGAAGAAATTGAGGGAAGAAGAAAAGGTCTATACCTCAAAGCAGTGTCTCATTAAGGGGGAGTTATCAGGTAGAGAGGTTGAAAACATTGCGACAGGGCTTCTGGCTAATGAGTTAATCCAGAGATGTGCCATAGTGCATAAGGGGAAGTGGGATGTGCGGAAGGGCATGCCGCTAGTGGTCCCTCGGGTGAAGGGTGATGCAGTGAGAGGGAGAGTGGACACCATTGACCTCGAGGTGGATGATCAGGGGCTCATGAAGATAAGTCAGGAGCGGGTGTTAGCGTTAAATCTGGATGAGATGAAGTCAATGCAAAGGTATATTCGCGAAAGAAAAGTAATTGAAGAGCGAAAAAAGGCGGGTTTGGGAGAAAAGATAACGGATGTGGAGCTAGAAGCGCTCGCCCAAACCTGGTCTGAACATTGTAAACATAAGATCTTCAATGGCATCATTCGCTATCAGGATGAAAAGGGTGAGGTAAAGGTTATAGAGAGTTTATTTACTACCTTTATTCGGGCGGCTACTGAGAAGATTAGAAAAAAACTTGATGAGGACTGGTGCCTTTCCGTTTTCGAGGATAATGCAGGAGTTATTGTCTTTAACCGTGATTATAGTCTGGTATTTAAGGTAGAGACACACAATAGCCCTTCTGCGCTCGATCCTTACGGGGGCGCTCTCACCGGCATCGTGGGGGTAAATCGAGACCCCTTCGGAACCGGGAAGGGGGCAAAGCTGATATTCAATACCGATGTCTTCTGCTTTGCCTCACCGTTTTATGAGGATTCCCTTCCACCCCGGTTGCTCCATCCCAAACGTATTTACGAGGGGGTGAGGGAAGGTGTTGAGCATGGGGGGAATAAAAGTGGTATCCCTACCGTGAATGGATCCATTGTTTTTGATGATCGATTTCTGGGTAAGCCGCTCGTATACTGCGGAACCGGAGGGATTATGCCCCGGGAAATTGGGGGAGAGCGTTCACACATAAAAAAGGTCTTCTCTGGTGATCTCATTGTGATGACGGGAGGTCGTATTGGCAAAGATGGTATTCATGGTGCTACCTTTTCCTCTGAAGAGCTCCACGAAGGCTCTCCTGCCACCGCTGTTCAGATT
This sequence comes from uncultured Thermodesulfobacteriota bacterium, assembly GCA_964473235.1. Classification (GTDB taxonomy): domain Bacteria; phylum Desulfobacterota; class WTBG01; order WTBG01; family WTBG01; genus CAYYOQ01. Next base: position 1,651 of record CAYYOQ010000231.1, read on the forward strand.
GGTGATCCCATTACTCAAAAGAGGATGACAGATTTTTTGTTAAAAGCACGAGACCTTAAGCTCTACCACTGTATTACCGACAATGGTGCGGGAGGCTTGTCTTCTTCGGTAGGAGAAACTGCACTCAAAAGCGGTGGATGTGAGCTCCACCTGGAACGGGCACCACTCAAGTATGAGGGGTTGCAGCCCTGGGAGATTTTGCTCTCCGAGGCACAGGAACGCATGACCCTTGCGGTGAGTCCGGAGAAGATTGAGGAGTTTCTTTCGCTGGCGGAAAAGATGGGTGTTGAGGCAACCGTGCTCGGCAGCTATACCACTAGTGGTAAGTTTCACATTCTCTATAATGGAAAAACGGTTGCCTATCTGGACATGGAATTCCTCCATCAGGGGGTTCCTTCTCTTACAATGGAGGCGAAGTGGAAGTTGACACCGCATGGGGAACCCCGTTTTGCATCACCTGGTGATCTCACCCCTTCTTTAAAGAAGATGCTCGCTCGACTCAATATATGCAGTAAGGAATCGGTGGTGAGGCAGTACGATCATGAGGTGCAGGGTGGAAGTGTGGTCAAGCCTTTAGTAGGAGTGCATGAGGATGGCCCTAGTGATGCGGCAATCATCAGACCTCTTCTGGAGAGCATGGAGGGGGTAGTGGTGAGCCATGGCATCTGCCCCCGCTATAGTGATATCGATACCTACCATATGGTGGCTTGTGCCGTCGATGAGGCATTGAGGAACTATGTTGCGGTAGGGGGGAGCCTCACCCGGGTAGCAGGTCTTGATAATTTCTGCTGGTGTGACCCCATCAAGTCTGATAAGACTCCTGATGGTGAATATAAGCTTGCCCAACTGGTGAGAGCCACTATGGCATTGTATGACTACACCACCTGTTTCGGCATTCCCTTAATCTCTGGTAAGGATAGCATGAAGAACGATTATCGAATTGGCGACAAAAAGATTTCCATCCCTCCCACCGTACTTTTTTCAGTAATAGGTAAGATAGAAGATGTGAGGAGAGCAGTTACCATGGATGTCAAGCGGGGGGGTGATATCGTGTACATGGTGGGTGAGACCTTCGATGAACTCGGTGGGTCTGAGTACTATGCCATGCTGGGGTATGTGGGAAACGCTGTTCCCAAGGTCGATGGACCACGGGCGAAGCAGAGGTATCTCGCACTCAGCAGTGCTATTGAGCTGGGGTTGGTTGCAAGTTGCCATGACTGTTCTGATGGTGGGCTAGGGGTTACCCTTGCAGAGAGTGCATTTGCCGGTGGATGTGGTATGAGGGTTGACCTGCGGAAAGTTCCCTCACGGGGAATAGAGAGGAACGATACCTTACTCTACTCCGAATCGCAAAGTCGTTTTGTAGTAACCATACCACCTCACCACCAGAAGGCATTTGAGGAGATAATGAGGGATCACGCCACTAAAGAAATTGGAAAGGTAGTGGAAGATACCTCATTTACCATTATTGGGTTGGCGGGTGAGGTAGTGGTGAGCACAGATATCGATGAACTCAAAGAGGTGTGGAAACGCACCTTGGCATTTTAATTAAAGGGTTCGAGGGGCCGAGGATTCAAGGATTCTAGAGAACTATTTAAAAACACTTGAATCCTGGAACCCTAAAACCCTATTTGAACCCTCGAATCCTTGAATCCTATTTTATGAAAACAACAAAAGCAATTGTCCTCACCGGTAACGGCACTAACTGCGAGATGGAAATGGCCTATGGCTGTAAGCTGGGAGGGTTTGATCAGGTTGACATCGTTCATATCAGTGAGCTCATGTATGGGGAAAGGAAGCTCAATGACTATCACTTTCTCAACCTCCCTGGTGGGTTTTTAGATGGAGATGATTTAGGTGCAGCCAAGGCGAATGCAAACCGTATCAAGCATGCAGTTATTAAGGGTACGGGGGAACAGCTCTTTGATCACTTTGTCCGCTTTATAGAACGGGGTGGACTGATTCTTGGTGTCTGTAATGGTTTTCAGTTGATGGTCAAGCTGGGTTTGCTCCCAGGGTTCGATCGAGAGTATACCACGCAGTGGGTTACTTTAACTTTTAATGACTCAGGGAAATTTGAGGATCGGTGGGTTCATCTGAGGATGAATAGTAATAGCCACTGTGTGTTTACTCAGGGCATAGAGCGCCTCTCTCTTCCGTCGCGGCATGGAGAGGGTAAGTTTATAGTGAAGGATAAGAGGGTATTGGAACGACTCCACACCCAGTCTCAGGTGGTGATGCAGTACTCAACTAATGATTATAGGAAGTGGACCGCTGAGTATCCCCTCAATCCCAATGGGTCAGTTGATGGCATCGCTGGTATTTGTGACGAGAGCGGGAGATTACTGGGAATGATGCCTCACCCGGAAGCATACCTTCACCGTACTAACCATCCCCGTTGGACACGGGAACAGCTTCCTGAAGAGGGTATGGGCGTTGCGATATTTAGAAATGCTGCAGCATATGTGAGATATAATTTATTTTAATGCATCTATTTTCCTTCCCTAGATCGCTTTAATCCTTTATGCATGCGTGACCATGGAGCGATAATTTTATTTCCCGAACTGGCTGGAGCGTAGAACATTTACTTTTGTTATTTATCTCGACACTACACAACTTCGGAAAGAAAATACAGTCCGCAAATACAGAAATCCTATATATTTAGCAAAGGAGTATAAACAGATGATTCTTGATGCACTCCATGGTTTGGAGAACGATGGC
>CAYYOQ010000232.1:0-4356 GCA_964473235.1 uncultured Thermodesulfobacteriota bacterium
AAAAGATAGTCCTGTGGTGATAACAGCGTTGACCACTGCTTTAATTCCCTGTGGAGCTACGCCTTTTTCAAAGGAAAGTTCTTTAAGATCGGTAAATACCTTCGCGGGATTTACATCCTGGGGGCAGATTTCGTGACACTTATGACACGCTGCGCACGACCAGAGGTTGGGATTGGTGAGGGGATTCTCACAGGTGAATAGATCATACACATAACTTGAGGTGGGACTGTATTCTTCCAAGTACTGAATGGGGCAGACCAGTGCACAGACGCTGCACTTAAAACACCGTTCAATCATGGGGTATCGTTCTAGTAGCTCATTTCTTCCTTCGAATTCTATCGTAAGTAGCATCCCGTATATCTTTGCTCAAGCGTATCCCGCATGCGGTGGCACATGTTCAGCTGACTACGACACTATGGTAGCACATAGCAAGCAGTTTTAAAAGTTTAATCACTAGGGTGTGGCAATTATTTTTACATGGTAGAGTTACCTCAAGGAGATATATCTGGTTGAGTCATAGTGGGAACTAAGTCAGTTGCTATCTATAAGTACACTTTTGTTCTTTACCTCTCAGGGGGTGCCCAATAAGAGGTCACTAATCTTTTTCTTGAGGTGGCTCAAATCTGAGGATTTTACAAGGCAATCATCAAGAGGGAACGAGCTGAGAATCATTTTACAGGAGTTGGGATCGACATCGTTGGCAACAATAATAGTTTTATTACAGAAGCTTCTAATCTCCTCAAGAGCAGTACGACCTTCCTTTACAAGAATGCTCCCATCCAGGATCACCAGATCAGGGCAGTCATGTTTCAGCACCTTGAGCGCCTCATGCCGATTCTCAGCGAGCACTACCCGATATCCCTCTTCACCCAACTCATGGTCGTAGAGCATCCTCAGGTTTTTTCGCTCATCTATGATGAGAATTGTTGGCCTCACCGCAGCACCCACTTTCCCGACGTGACACATCTCACACAAATTTGATTTCCTTGGCACTCTCCCACAGGCCATGGATATTGCAAAAGCTGATGGCAAAGATCGTTCCAGGTTTAGTGATGACGAGAGAAGTGGTCACTTGAGGTGCTGAGTGAACGGGCCCGGTGTTGGGACCTTCTGTTGATTCACCATGGGCACAGAATTCGTAATTCCCAAGGTGAAAGGTTTTTCCCCCCTCCGGTTGGAAAAAGAGCCTTATCCAACGGATGTGGTGCTCGGTGGTGTTGGGGTGTGCAATCTCTTTTCCCACGGATGCGTTAAGGTGAAATGGTTCGCCTGCCTTCACCGTTTCTGGACACTCGATCACTGGTACATGTTTTTCTTTTTTCCAATCTGCTACTTGCACAACATCACCTAGTCTTTTCATGGTTTCCTCCTTTGCGTGATTTAGGTTTTAGCGGTTCGCGAGGGGCTAAGGGTTGAAGTTCAATAGTTACTAGAGTTGATCAAAAGGTTTAGTCTGAATCCCAGATAGTACATACTTTACACACGAGGTCGGTAGTTGGTTTGAGAGTCTGCTTGCTTGCAACTGAAAATCTGGCGCAGCCTTTCCCACCCTGATCATAGGGTTCACCTCCTGTACCCCGGTAATGAAAATATCTTATGCCTTTTCGAACTGATCCTTGCTGGCACCACACACCGGACAGGTCCAGCTGTCGGGAAGCTTTTCAAACGGTATCCCCGGCGCTATGCCACCATCAGAGTCACCTTTTTCAGGATCATAAAGATAGCCGCAGATCTTACACTGGTATTTTGCAGCAGTGGCCGATTTTACTTCTTCCTTACGATAGGTGGGAGCGGTCTTGGGAGTAGTGCCACGCTTGACTTGATGATAGTAGACATACGACATGGGGACACCATCTTTGAGCACATCTGCTTCAACCACTTCTCCTACGAAAATAGTATGAGTTCCCACCTCCATCTGTTTGGTTACTTTTACTTCGAGGTAGCCAAGGGTGTTATCCAGCACAATAGGTGCACCGGTGCGTCCGATTTTGAAGTTGACCCCATCGAATTTGTTTATGTCTCTCCCTGATTTGAAACCAAATTGACCAATGAAATTTAAAGGGGTATCTTGAGAAAGTATGGAGACAGCAAAAATCTTACTTTGTGTAATATACTCATGGGTGAGGTTCTGCTTGTTAATGCCGATAGCAATGGCAGGAGGTTCTGCGGTAACTTGGATAAGGGCGTTAGCTGTCTGCCCATTTAGTTTGTCTCCCTTTTTAGAAGTAATCAGATACACTCCATAGCCTATACTATACAATGCTTTAGGATTCATGGTATCCTCCTTACCTGATCAATGTATAAAATTATTTATTACTATAGTAAGCGACTTAAATAAATTGACATAAGGAGTGTCATTACGAGCTGAGCGAAGTAATCTCATGAGATTGCTTCGTCGTCCGGCATTATCAAGGACTCCTCGCAATGACAACTTTCTTTAGTCGTTTACTATAGTACTTCATAGGTTTGAGATTATTTCACTCCTCGGTTCCTTTAGACTGTGCTCACCCCCTTTTTAGTAACAAGTCTTCTTATTTCTTTTCCTCCCACCTCTACCTGCCGGTTTTTAATTGCTCAGACCATAGGTATGTTTCCTTTCTTTTATAGGTGACTCATACCGTGGGCAATGTGGTCTAGCGTAAGCTGTCTACATGCAAGGTGAGGAGCATAGATCACCTCATCTGCTGCCCACAGTACCACACCGGTCTGTTTGTTTTCTACCCCTAGAAGGTTGTTGAATAGTGGATGAATATTGTCATTGATCCTCACCGTGTTAGGTTTGAGTGGTTCAGCGAGTTTTCCGTTTCTGATGACATAGGAATCTCCTACAATAGTTGAAGTAAAATCTCCCGCCTGCAGTCCATTAATGGGATAGGTATACCAGATTCTCCCGATATAGATGCCTTCATTAACTCTCTTAAGAAGTTCCTGAAGTGAAACAGCATTCTCTCCTTCGATTACCACATTGGTGGGGGAGATGGAGGGGAGCGAACCATGGTTCCGTCCTCCTCCCGGTCCAAATCTGAAGCCGTTACGAGGAACCATAGCCGTCTGCCACTGGTAAGGATCTACACCGAGCTTTTCTTTCCCACTGCGGTGGTTAAGCATTCTCTTTCTCTCATAGTCGCTCGAGAGGAGTCCGGTTACCACACCTCTGGTGATGAGCTGAGTTTTTCCGGTGGGGAGCCCCTCGCAGGTGATACCCCTGCTTGCAGCTAATCCCTTTGTGCTGCCATGATCTGAGATGGAGAGTTCTTCTGAGAGTACCTTTCTCCCCAGTGTGCCCTGAAAGGTAGAATTGCCTGCATAAAAAGTGTCAAGGCTCAGAGAAGGAATGATAAGGTTATTCATAAGATCTGCCACCGCGTGTGGCGCGAGCACCACTGCATAGCGCCCGCTCTCTATCTCTTGTCCATCCAGAGAGTGGAGGGCGCTCTTTACCGCGCTCCTTCCCGCCTCACCAGTAAAATTATCGAGGTGGGTACCGACTGACCAGCCCGAACCTTTACTAGTGGTTTTTTCAATCATTGAGGTAAGAAAGGAAAAGATAGTAGTTGAGGCATCTTCCTGCGCGGTGGGGAAGTGGGTTGACGCAATCGCTATCCTTTCTTGGATAATAGTTAGATCTCCTCCCAGAATTAATCCCAGCTCAGCGGGAGTGAATTCATTGACCAAGGAAGAGCATTCATACTCTTCTAATGCTGCGTGAATGGTCTTCCAACCGAGGCCGACAAGTGCTTCATCAGTGAGGTGAATGATCTTTTCATCATGGTAGTTCCAGAGTGTTCTCTTTTCAGTGCCTGGGGTGGGAAGGCCAAAGAACTCTGGATCATACACCGCTCCTTCCTCTGCTTTAGCGCATGCAGATGCTATTGCTTCCAGGGAAAGAGAGCCTGTTTCCTGACCAAAACCAATGGTAAGCTTATCGCCAGTTTTAAAGACAGCTCTTACTCCCACACCTTGAGTGTGGAGGGATTTAGGTTCTTCCAAGCCATTGCAGGGAAGATGAGAGGTGTAGTTGATTCTACAGGTGAGAATTCCATTTACCGCAGCAAATACCTCAACCTCTCTCAGGTCACCTCGGGCACGGAGGTAGTTAACCCCTTCTTCAACTACTTTGTGTATCTGTACATCCACTGGGTATATGCCTCTCGTAGGTGTGCGCTTAGGTGCCAGTCAACCGTGCCCTGCTTCGCAGAGTTGGTCCACCGTTGCCTAACTTCTTAGATTGCATGGGCTGACCCTTCCCGCAATTAGCAATAGGATAAATTCTGAAGTCATTGCCTACTGCATCAACCTGCATGAGGAAATTCCGACTATCCGCAGTAATGCCACCATCACGATAGAGCTGACCAC
>CAYYOQ010000233.1:0-4331 GCA_964473235.1 uncultured Thermodesulfobacteriota bacterium
TTTTACCTCTGCTACCTCCTCAGGGGTGCCTGAGGCAATCACCTCTCCTCCCTTGTCTCCCCCTTCCGGACCTAAATCGATGAGGTAATCTGCGGTTTTGATGACCTCCATATTATGCTCGATCACGATCACCGTATTTCCCAAATCAGTGAGCCGGTTGAGCACCTCCAGGAGCTTGTGGATATCAGCAAAGTGAAGACCAGTGGTGGGCTCATCAAGAATGTAGAGGGTCCTGCCGGTGCTTCTCTTACTCAACTCTTTTGATAGCTTGATCCTCTGGGCTTCTCCACCAGAGAGGGTGGTTGCGGGCTGTCCTAACTTGATGTAGCCCAGTCCCACATCAATCAGGGTTTGCAGTTTGGCTCTCACGGGGGGAATATTTTCCAGGAAGGAGTATGCTTGATTGACCGTCATCTCGAGCACCTCGGCAATATTTTTTCCCTTGTAGAGAATCTCGAGCGTTTCGCGATTATATCGTTTCCCCTTACACACCTCGCAGGTGACATACACATCCGGGAGGAAGTGCATCTCAATTTTGATTATTCCGTCACCACTACATGCCTCGCACCTTCCCCCCTTGACATTAAAACTATATCTGCCAGGCTTATACCCCCGTGATCTCGATTCAGGGAGGCGGGTAAAAAGATCCCGGATGTGGGTAAAGGTGCCGGTGTAGGTTGCAGGATTAGAGCGGGGGGTTCGCCCGATAGGGGTTTGATCAATGTCAATCACCTTATCGATATACTCCAGCCCCTCAATGCTCTCTATCTTTCCTGCCCGCTCTTTTGAGCGATAAAGCCTTTGGGCGAGTGCCCGGTAGAGGGTATCAATCACTAGGCTGCTCTTTCCCGAGCCAGATACCCCGGTTACACAGCTGAAGAGTCCTAGAGGAATGCTCACCGTGATGTCTTTCAGGTTGTTTTCTGAAGCGCCTCTCAAGGTGAGGAATCGAGGGGTTACCTTTCGCCGGATGGAGGGGATGGGGATTTGTAGCCTCTGGGAGAGGTACTTGCCGGTGAGGGAATCGTGGTGTTTTAAAATCTGCTGCGGCGTGCCACAGAACACGACCTCGCCACCGGCGAGACCGGCACCGGGACCCATGTCAATCAGGTAGTCCGCTGAGAGAATGGTTTGCTCGTCGTGTTCTACCACCAGTACGGTGTTGCCCAGATCCCGTAGCTTTTTTAATGTTTCAAGCAGTTTGATATTATCTCTCTGGTGGAGTCCCACGCTGGGTTCGTCGAGGATGTAGAGGACACCCACCAGGCTCGATCCGATCTGGGTAGCGAGTCTCATGCGTTGTCCCTCACCGCCGGAGAGCGTGCTTGAGGCACGGTCGAGGGTGAGATACTCTACCCCCACGTGGGTGAGGAAGGTGAGCCTTTCAATGATTTCCTTGAGGATGCGTTGAGCAATCTGCTCTTCACGCTCGCCCAGTTTTAAAGTGCTAAAGAATGCACACCCCTCTTTTATGGAGAGCTTCACGATATCGTGGATAGATTGGTTGGCAATTTTGACGAAGAGGCTTTCCTTCCTGAGCCTGGAACCTGCGCAGTCGGGACAGGTGCTGGTGTTCATATAGATTTCTAGCTCTTCTCGCACCGAGGAAGAATCCGTTTCTTTGTACCGCTGTTCTAAGTTAGGGATAATGCCCATAAACTCTCTTTTGTGCGAGAAGCGACGGCTCCCATCATCATAGTAAAAATCTATTTTTTCATCACCTGAACCGTGGAGGAGTACCTGCTGGATGCGGGAGGGAAGTCCTTTGAAGGGGGTATAGATATCAAATTGATAGTGGCGTGATAGGGCATCGAGCATCTGATGGTAGTAGAGGGATTTTCTTCTAGCCCAGGGAAGAAGCACCCCCTCTCTAAGAGAGAGGTTACGATTAGGGATAATCAGGTCGGGATCAAAGAACATCTTGGTTCCCAGCCCACCGCAGGACGGACAGGCTCCATAGGGGTTATTGAAGGAGAACATCCGGGGGGAGATTTCAGGGAGGCTGATGCCACAGGTGACGCAGGCAGATTTTTCACTGAGCAATAACTCCTTTCTGCCATCGATTTCAATTTTGACTGTCCCACCAGAGAGATTGAGAGCAGTCTCCAGAGAGTCTGCCAATCGTTTTTCAACCTTCTCTTTGATAATCAGGCGGTCGATTATCACCTCGATGGTATGCTTCTTATTCTTTTCTAACGAAATCTCTTCGCCTAAATCCCTTACGGTACCATCAACCTTTACCCTCACAAAACCATCTTTTCGAAGCTGGTGGAGTTCTTTGCGGTACTCACCCTTCCTTCCTTGGATGAATGGTGAGAACAGAATGATTTTTGCTCCCAGCGGGAGTTCCATGAGCTGGTCGACCATTTGCTGAATGGTCTGGGAACTGATTGCTCGACCACATCGATAGCAGTAAGGTTTACCAATGCGGGCAAAGAGTACCCGCAGGTAGTCGTAAATTTCGGTCACGGTGGCAACGGTAGAGCGGGGATTTTTACTTAAGGTTCGTTGCTCGATGGAGATGGCAGGGGAGAGACCTTCAATTGATTCTACATCAGGTTTGTCCATCTGCTCTAAAAATTGGCGGGCATAGGCTGAGAGTGATTCAACATACCGCCTTTGACCTTCGGCGTAAATGGTGTCAAAAGCGAGGGAAGATTTTCCGGAGCCGCTGAGCCCGGTAATCACTACCAGCTTGTCTCGAGGAATTTCCAGATCAATGTTTTTTAAGTTATGTTCTCGAGCGCCTCTGATGATGATTTTGTTCATATAATGTAACCCACAAACTAAATAAGGGCCAAGGGTTAAAATGTTTTTTTTGCTTGCAGGCTTGCCAGCGTGCATGCGACAGAACTACTGACATCTAAAGACTGGATTATAGCCCTTGACCTCTTTAAGATTATTTTTTACACTTTACTGGATAAAAAGACCAACTAGTTTATGCATGGATAACCTAAATTAAAAATTTTATTTCAATTATTCAGGCAATGCAAGTAAAATAGGGGAATAAGACGTGAATGGTGAATCATGAGTGGTAAATCGTGAATGATGTGGGATGTGGGATTGTAAAAGATTTAGGCGGGGTTTGTCTTGGTAAGTGAATCGTAGATGAGAGCCAGATTTTTCATAAATTCGGTTCTTGAGTTAAAGTCCTTTCTCCTCAGTACGAAGGTCATTAAATTATGATCCTTAACGTTAGTTTTCAGGAAAAATCCTATGTAGTCTTCTCTATTTAAGAGGAAGGGTATAACCTCTGATGAAGAATTTGTTTCTGGTCGATAGGAGGCCATGGTATGTTCCTTTTAAACTTTTAAAGTTGTTTTTAACAGATTTGCTGTATACTATCGGTTATGAGTGGGATTAACTTTATTAAAAAGAAGGATTTCTTGAAATGGTGAAAGTGGCGCTTAACAATCGGTGCTATTATATTCTCCATAAGCTTTCTGCAAAGGTTTAAAATATGGGTAACGCGATAAAACGTTTAAAGGGTTGTAGTTTTACTGACGATACTTATTATGTAAGATAAGAGGGTGAAGGGTTAAGGTTGCTGCACGAAGGAGTGAATAATGGTTTTTAAGAGGGGAGAGATAAAGAAGGCGCTCACCTTTGGTTTGCTCATGGTGCTTTTTTTATACTCCTGTGGTTGGGGAGCACCCTCAGTGAATGGAAGTCATTTTATTACTTTACGTGGAGGTTTCCTCTCCATAGAGGCAAAAGATGTATCAGTAGAGAGTGTATTCAAAGAGTTGGGAGTGGTGTGTGGCATCAGGATTGTCTCAAGTGAAAGTTCTTTCCCGAGTTCACCCGTGACCATAAGATTTAAGGATATGCTGCTGGAGGAGGCAGTGAAAAGAATCCTTAAGGTAACCGGTGTGACGAACTATCTTGTCCGTTACCAGGGTGATGAGGGCAGCTACGGTGTATCTGAGATTGAATTTTTGGGAAGTAAAAATACAGTCCAGGTACTCACTTCTGGACAGCAGATACCGGCTGAGCAACCTCGAGGTGAACCGGAACAAGTAGCGAAGAGAGAAACTACTACCAGCACCGCGGTCAGCGCTGAAACTGAGGTAGATAAAGAAATTGAGACATTGAGTGAGAAGTTTCAGTGGGATGATGAAAAAACTGCTGATATGGTGAAAGAAGTATTGAAGAATGCCCCGCCTCAGGCAAGAAAGTACGCCCTGGAGCGGATGATGGAATCGATCAAAAATCGGCTTGCCCAGGAGGGTAAAGAAGAAGTGAATAAAGAAACAGTCTACAAGGCTGCAGAAGAAGCTGTCCCCCCTAATATGCCTGAAATGAGGGACAAGGTGAGACAGTATCTCGAT
>CAYYOQ010000234.1:0-4296 GCA_964473235.1 uncultured Thermodesulfobacteriota bacterium
ACCTACTTTTTGTCTTTGCTCAGCTCACGGTAAAGCTCACTTGCTAATGTGGTATCGAGCGTTTTTAAAACTTCATAGTGCTCCCTCGCCGCTTCTTTATTCCCCACTTTAAGGTACGCATACCCAAGTTTGCTATGAGCAAATGCATTATCTGGTCTAATGTTGATTGACTGGGTGAATGCGGTAATTGCCTCAGGATATTCTTTAAGCCGGTAGTAGTCATAACCAAGTGCATAGTAAGCATTAGCATGGGTGGGATTGAGTTGCACTGCCTTCTTTAAAACTTCTATCGAGTCCTTGTACCTCTCGAGTTCTTCATAGGCAATGCCTAGATTATAGTGCGCTTCTGTAAAATTCTGATCTAACTCTATGGCCTTTTTAAAATAGATTATGGCTTCCTTATACTTCTTTTGCAGCAAGAATTCTGTCCCTTGGTTGTGCTCTCGTATGGCCTCCATTTCAGCGGGCGACATCCCTCCCTTCTTAGTATCTTCCTCTGAGTATACATCTACCTCGCTCATCACTACTAACAGCATGCCCAGCATACCTGCAATGATGATTTTGTTCATACAACCCTCCCTTGCCTCAATAACTTTTAATTGCTGAGAGCAGATAAAGGTTATCGTTAACACGGTGATGAAAACCGCCAAGGTTACATAGAAATTCTTTCTAATCCTCTCGAAGGTAACCTTCCTTAGCACCGTCGTGCCTTTCTATATCACAAACCCACCTAAAGATAAAGGTTTAAGACGGTCCTTCATAACTTCACCGTTCCCTCTGTCCGGTCATTAGAGGATTCACCACTCCAAATGGGTGCGCCCTGCCTGGCGCACAAACACAAACCCCTCGGTAAGAATACCAAGGGGATTGTTACAGTTTTAATTCGTGGTTAAGCCCGGCGGGAATAGTTAATGAGCTGGTGGATTGAATAACTAATAATAAGGGTTAAAAGGGGGGAACTCTTTTATAAACTCTTTTCCTCCTCTTCGATAAAATATTTTCCTTCTTCTTGCAATCTCTCATCATCCCTGGTTTGAATTAATCTCTCTCTTAAGTCTTTTAATTCAGACTCAAGCTCCATCAAACTATCAAACATCATCTGCTGTATCAGCACTAAACGATTATTAATACTTCCTGCTGACCTTAGCCGAGCGGATATCATTTTCTGCAGTGCCACGGCTCGCTCTTTACGTTCACCACTCAGGCTATCTAAAAATTCCTGACGCATTTTGATGGCTAACGCGAGAGCATCACCATATATCTGGTACACCTTCTCACTCACCTGGTGTTCTCCTTGTCCTTCTGTTATTATGCCTCCACAAGATATAACACCTGATCTCTCTATTATCTGCTATCTATTAAACAACTATTAAGCAATTTAAGTTCCAAACTACTATGTGGGTATCAGGCAATTCCCGCCATATTCTTTAATTGTTTTAATATATAGGGAAATTTTTTAAATAACTCCTCGTGTAATCAAATAGCTGCAAAGGTTAAGCGATGAGCTAATGTTCCAATTAGAGCAAAAGATTAATAAAAGGGTAAATACTTAATAAATTACCTTATGTTATCAATGTGCATAGTGGAAAAGTCACTTTGAATCTTTTGACTTGAACTACTACCACAGCTTGTACTTTATTCGCTGGTAAATTTATGATATAGGAAAGGGCAAGTGATAACTAGAAACAGTGGGAGGGTAAAGAAATACTATGGTAGTAAAAAGTTATCAAGAAGTTATGAAGAGAGTAGGAAATGATGAAATGGTAGTATATGTTGAACCTGCGATTGCGAGGAAGTTTTTCGTCGACAGGTACAATGCACGCACCAAAGAGAAAATTGGTGAATCATTATTTAATGAATGCCTCCTGGTAAAAACCTGCTGGGTACTGGAATATATCTTTATGCTGGCGTGCCTGATGGTAACTCCTTTTGTCTTTCAATGGTACAGTATCATTGTACTGCCCTTAATGCTCGTTGGTTTTACTGTAGGAAATGGAGAGGTCTCTATGGGTAAGCAGAGACTCGCTGATGCCTTTACGTTCACCATCATCTGCTTCCTTTTTGCCTTTTATTTCAGAGACAGGGAGATGTTGGTAACGGTGTGGCTCATTCTCTTGCCGTTACCCTACTTGTGTGCCCGTCTTACCTATAAGCTCGCGACCCAGTTCTACTCTTCGCTCTCAAAAAGAAATGATAAGGCATTTGCACTGTTGTACGGCAATAGGATAGTATTCAAAGAAGAGTGTACCAATGCTGCTGATTACCGTACGGAATATACTACTGAAGGAATCCCGGATGAAAAATTTTAAACCTCAATTTTACCTTTCTGAATACCTATGTTAAAAAGCGCATCTCGCAAAAAAATCCCTTTCTCATAGAAGGGAAACCAGACAAGTTCTTTTAATACAATCTCCCATGAGGGCGGTTTTTTCCATAACTCTTCCCTTGAAGAAGTGTCTGCAAGGGTGGAATATACAAACCGGGCTAATTCACAGGCATCTCCCTGCCTCATTACCGCCCCTTCCATCTGCACACCAGGAATATCACCAGAAAGGGGCACCAGGGTAAGCTCTGGTTGCTTGAGCGTAAATGCAGTGGCAAGCTTATAGATGACCATCAAATCTCGCACCTTGAACGCGGGAATAAAAAATTTACCCTCGCCCGGAGATTTACTTCCTGATGAGAAATACCCGCCTCGCGCTGAAAGTACCCAGAAGGGCAGGTATTGTACTCTGGATAATTGATCGCCTGAGTCAACCTGCACCATTGAACCCTGAGCTTCTTGAAACCCTTGGGGTCCGCTTTCCCAAGCCCTGTGACAGGTGGTGCAGATAAAAACGGAGTATTCAGGGCGCGCTACCAGATCCCACCCGCAGTTAGGACAGGCAAGTGCCTGGAAAGTAATAGTAGGAAGTATTTCACCTCCATCTTTCTTACAGTTGGTAGTTAAAAACTGGTAAGGTGCTCTCTCCTGCACAATTTCTTCTCCCAGTCCATCTATTACTATTGAAAAGTGAGCAGTCCTTCCTCCCACATTTACTTCCCAGAAGGGCGCATATACGATGGAAAGAATTTTAGAAATGACACACTGATCGGGTTCCTCCCTGGCGTATACCCCGAGCCCTATCTCCATCGCTTTATCCACATTCAAGGTTACGGGATAGATTTTCCCTTCTCCTTCCAATTTCTTCCTTTCAAACAGGCTCAGCTTGAGCACGTTGGTTCGCACCCCCAGTGAGTACATGGCTAACCCCTCAAGCTGAGAGGCAAGAAAGCTCCTTTCTAAATATCTGGTCTTCACCTCACAAGGTCTGTATCCGGATGCATCATCCATGCAATCGCCAGAGACAGACTCTGTGTTCAGGTAGAAGAGTTTTCCCCGTATGCGATAAAAAGGAAGGTAAAAGAGGTGTAGGTCCTGTATCCGATAGCTCTCGGGGAGGGAGTGGAGGTAGCGATAGACCAGTGAGAGGGCAACGGTGCGTCTTTCACCTACATTTTTAGGGATGTAGTAACTTACTACCTTGTCATATCCTGTGACTAGGAAAGAAGAACGACAGTACGGGCAGGTAATGGAGTTGGTGCCTTCTTCAAGATTAAGTATGCCACCACATTGGGTACATTCAGTGGAAATGAAGACACGGGAGGGCATTGAGTTTCATACCTACTTTTTAACTACTGCCTCTCCACAGCTGGGACAGTACTTGGTGCCGGGAGGAAGTTTTGCGCTGCAACTGCTGCACTTAAGCTCTGTCTTTAAATCATAACCGCAGTGGGAACAGAAGTGAGCGGTGGCACTGAGATTCTTTTCACACTGAGGACACTTTTGGATTACTACCAGCTGGTGGCCACAGCGGTGGCAGAATCTGGCATCAAGCCCAACCTCCGCGTAACAATCAGGGCAGTTGACCACCCCTCTCTGTTGAATCCGCGCAGGGTCTGCATCACCCGGATGTAAACTTTTAAAGACCATACCCGGGATCATCATGCCAAGCCCTGCTCCTACCCCCAGCCCCATCCCTGTTGCTGCACCATCACCGGTAGTTCCTCCCGCACCACTTTTCGCTGCATCTCCCATGGCCTTGGCTGCTTTGAACTTCATAAAGTTATCGAGATCGCCCACCGCAGCCATTCCACTTTTTTCATCAATCATTTTCTGAACTTCAGTGGGAGGAGTAATCGCACTAATGAAAAAATCGATAAGCTCCATTCCGTATTTCCTAAAATCATCAGTGAGCCGTATCTTCACCACCGTCCCCATTTCGCTATATTCCTTGGGGAGGTGGAGAATGGTAT
>CAYYOQ010000235.1:0-4251 GCA_964473235.1 uncultured Thermodesulfobacteriota bacterium
CTCTAATATAACTTGATTTGAGCCTTGGTTAATGCTAAAAAAGCTGATGAGTCCTCGCTACATAAAAAATTGAAATTTAGGTAGTAAATTTGTGATCCCTATTTGTAGACAAAACTATAGATAACCACGGAGAGCAAAATCTGGTGTGGGTTAAAGAATATAGTAAGATAGTTAGTTATGGTGGGCGATACTGGATTCGAACCAGTGACTTCTACCGTGTGAAGGTAGCACTCTCCCGCTGAGTTAATCGCCCCGAGCTTTTCATTGTATAAGAATCAATAAAAATTTCAATAAAAATTTTAAATTAAAAACCCCGGTGAAACAATCTCTCGCAATTTTAATTCACTGCCTCCCTCTCCTATTCAATCTTTTAATCCTTCAGGGAAAAGCACTTCCTTACTGGGAAGAGCAGGGATTCTATGGCGGTCAGGTCAATGTCCTCACTATCAGTTCAAAGGATCCACACCGTATCTTTGCAGGATGCTGGGCAGGGGATGGACTTTTTAAAAGCATTGATCAAGGAATTACTTGGGAAAACATAGCATATTTCAGAAACCGTGAAGTGTTTTCCATCGCCATCGGCGGCGAACACCAGCAGAACGTATGGGTAGCATTTAACATGTTCCTCGCAAAAAGTACCGATGGGGGCAATTCCTGGAGTGAGTGTTTTTCAGCTAAGGAAGAAGAGCGGTTCTGCTACTGCGTTGTCGCTCCCCCTCATGACGGTGACACCGTCTACCTGGGATGTGGTGGTGCTCAGTTTAGTGACAGTGGTGGAGCAATTTTCAAGACAAACGATGGGGGGACAAGCTGGAAAAAGCTACCCTTAGTAGCTGACCACAACATACAAAGCATTGCCATTTACCAAGGAAACCCTGATCAGGTGTGGGCGGTATCCGGACAAGAATTTATCGACGCAGGCTCAATTTATAGGAGTGTTAACGGGGGAGAAAGTTGGGTTCGACTCTCCACCGGGCTAGAGGAAACGTGGTTCGACGAAATCGTACTCACTTCAGATAAGCCTCCCCTCATCGTGGTGGGGGGCGGCAAAGGCATCTATCGAAGTAAAGACGGTGGCACCACCTGGGCTCGCCTACGCATTAACGGTTGGCCAGAAAACAGTTGTTGCCGAGCCTTGGCTTTAGACCCTTCTGACAATCATAAGGTGTACGCACAAGCATCCTCAAAATTCTCTAAAAGCACGGACTCCGGTAATCTTTGGGAAACGTGTGATTTAACCATAGGCCCTGCTTCATTTCAGCTACTCTCCCTTGCGGTTGATCCACAGAAGCCTGGAGTACTCTATGGTGGGGACGTGTGTTTAGGGATTATCAAGAGTGAGAATGACGGGGCAGGGTGGGATATCATAAATCAGGGTCTCAAAGCCAACCACATTTTCCGCACCGCCATCAACTATCATGACCCTCAGCAGATAGCGATAGGCACCATGATGGGAGTGTATCTCAATAGAGAACGCAGTCTATGGGAGGTGCTCAGCTACTACCCCTCTTATATGCTCACGTTTGATCCACACAATGGGTCAACACTCTTTGCAGGATTCGATGGCTGGCTGGGAAAATATATTTTTAAAGGAGGAGCACCAGAAGAGTATCAAATATCATTCCCCGAGCACACAATTAGTGCAATCGCTATTAATCCCTCACATCCTCAGATACTCTATGTGGGAACAGAGGCTTATTCTCTGGATAGAGGAACTCTTCATAAGAGTACGGACGGCGGAGAGAGTTGGAGAAGAGTACTGGTTAAAAGTGCTCCCATAAGTGTGATCGCCATAGATCCCCACCATGATGAGACACTCTATGCAGGTACTGGCCTTTTCTATGCTCCTATCATTAGGGGTAATCTTTATAAAAGTATTAATGGGGGAGAATGCTGGCAGCTAACCCCTTTAGGAGATATGGTGGTTAACACCATCGCCATCGACCACACCTATGCTGAGGTTCTCTATGTCGGCTGTGGTGCACCCGGCAGTGACAGCGCCGCAGGCGTCTTGAAGAGCGAGGATGGAGGGGAAAGTTGGGAATGGGGTAGTAGAGGGCTCCCTTTTGGCTCTCCGGTAGTTGATCTCGAGCTCGACGCTGAAGATTCTCAAATGCTCTTTGCAGCAACCTTTGACCGAGGCGTTTTTACTAGTAGGGATGGTGGAGCGTACTGGACACTCTTAGGCATGTCTGATTATTGGGTATATGATCTTTCCCCCTCCTTATTTAATAGAGCTGCTTTGCGTGTAGGTAGTTCCTCTTTCACCTCCAATAGATTCTATACGGGGACTGCAAGTGGTCTCTACCACTACAACAGCACCGGCACTGGGATGGTTGCGGGAATGGTTACCGCAAGCGCAACGGGTAGGGGAATTACGGGGGCTCAGGTGACTGCAACTTCTGGAGGAATCGCCTCTACGATAGAGGGTGCCTACCTGCTGGTGACTGCAGCAGGGACCACCACCCTTTCTGCCACAGCAGAGGGTTATAGCAGCATCTCACAAACACTCACCGTCATTCCAGGCGATACCCTATCAGTTGACTTTACCCTCACCTCGCTCTTCCAGATGGGTACCATTTCTGGTGAGGTCACCGATTGCTCAACGACATCTCCCCTTGGAGGAGCAACAATCCTCGTTAACCCCGGGGGTTACTCTGCAAAAAGTATGGTCACGGGGAACTATACCCTCAATGAGGTAGCTACTGGAATATACACCATTTCTGCCTTTAAAAATGGGTACAGTATGGCGAGTATGGGTGGGGTTACTGTTTCCGAGGGAGAAACTCACTTCGTTGCACTTAGCCTCTCCCCTCTGGGCACTGGCACTATTGAGGGGACGATAAGAGATGCGCTACGCGGTGAGGCACTTGAGGGTGTTACGGTGCTGGTTGATCCCGGTAGTTTTTTCACCACCTCTGATAGTGAAGGCAGTTACCTCATAAGCGAAATAAAAACAGGAAGCTATACCGTCCTTGTTTCCCACGAGGGCTATCTTCCCCATCAAAGCGACCTTATTGAAGTTGGGCAAAATGAAACTATCACCTTAGACATTCAACTACAGCCCTGTCCCTTGAGCATATTAAAACTCTCTCCCCCTCATCTGCAAAAGCTGAGAAAAATACGAGATGAAATCCTCTTGCAAAATCATCTGGGGAAGAAACTGGTCTCGCTCTTTTACGAGCACGCACCTATGCTCTCCACCCATATTAATCGCGATCCCGCTCTTAAGGCAAGGCTAGTGGAACTCATACACCTTTCGCTCCCCACCCTAGACTACCTGCTGACCGCTAAGAAGGGAGAAGTTTCGTTAACGCTTATTACCAAAGCGGAGGAGTGTCTTAAAGATTTAGAGGATATCCCTGAACTCACCTTGCTGGTACATGAGTTACGTACATTCCTTCGCCATCAAAATGCTCTCAAAAAATTTGGCATCTCTTTAGAGAAGCCATAATATACATCAGTGGGAGAGGAGCAAAAAGAAGTCTAACGTCTGATAGATAAGGAGAAAAAAAATGGAAAAAGATACAATCGGCTTTATTGGTGCGGGTAATATGGGAGAGGCACTTGTTAAGGGAATCCTAAGAGCTAAGCTATTCTCCTCCCAAGAGGTCTACGCCTCTGACACCAGGGAAACGAGGTTACGTCAGTTTCAAAAGGACTTTGGGATAACAACTTGCCGAAACAATCGGGAACTTATCTCAAAGGTGAGAATAATAGTTATTGCAGTTAAACCTCAAAACATGGAAGAGGTGCTCAATGAGATAGCTCCCGTGATTACCAAAAAACACCTTATCATTTCTATTGCCGCAGGAATAACCACTTCCTCCATTGCTAAGCATTTTAAAAATAAGGTTTCCATTATCAGGGTAATGCCCAACACCCCTGCCTTAATCCAAGAGGGTGCAGCTGCAATCGCCGCGGGCAAGAACGTAGCCAAAAGTGAGCTCGAATGTGCACAAGAAATCTTTGGATCCGTTGGTAAAACGGTAGTAGTGGACGAATCTCTTATGGATGCGGTAACTGGATTAAGCGGAAGTGGTCCCGCCTATGTATTCCTTTTTATAGAAGCCTTGGCAGATGCAGGTGTTAAAATGGGACTCCCCCGTTCAGTAGCTCTTACCCTCTCCAGCCAAACCTGCCTGGGCGCTGCTAAAATGATTTTAGAGACCGGTGAGCACCCTGCTAAACTGAGAGATATGGTGACCTCTCCAGGAGGAACCACCATCAGTGGCCTTCATGCTTTGGAAG
>CAYYOQ010000236.1:0-4250 GCA_964473235.1 uncultured Thermodesulfobacteriota bacterium
TTTGATGCAATCACGAGTTAATATGTAATTACTTTAATGAAACGTTGTACTAGATATCCTTAGACCTACGATAAGAACGGCTACTGAAAAAACTCTCCCTCTTTACGACGACTTCGTAAAAAGCTAACTTATACCGCAGGCGGTATCCTATGAGCAACGAACTTGATTAATACGATAATTGAGTTCTTTTGAAAATATCATCTTAAATTAATCTGTTGTAACAAAGCTGCGATTAAGTTCGTTGGAAGTCCATCTGCCGCGTTGCGTCCCGATTCATCGGGATCATTGCCTGGCGTCTGATTTTTGACCTTACGAGACCATCATTTATTTTCTTCAACAATTTCTAAGGTGGGCCTCTTCCCTAATTTTGCTGCCGCAGCTCTCAAAATTGTTCTGAGCGCTTCAGCATTTCTACCCTTTTTCCCGATGATGAGTCCAAAATCTTCTTTGGCAACTCTCAGTTTAATAATAGAGGTTTTATCTCCTTCGATTTCAGTAACAATAACTTCCTCGGGTCTATCTACAATCGCTTTAGCCAAATATTTTACCAGCTCTTTCATTTCAAACCTCCCACCAGTTCTCACTTACACCTAACGGTTACTTCACCACTCCCCTTACACTACTGCGATATCGAGGAGGCACTTCTCAAATCACCACGTCAACTGCCTTGCCTCGATTTGAATTCCCCTCGTTTTTTTCTTGCTCTTCTTTGTGCGGCTTTTTAGGTATCCTCTCTCTTCTCTTCTTCCTTTCTGGTGGTTCAATCTCAACTCGCAAAGGAGAAAAAGGCGGAACAATTTTATTTGTGGAATCAGGTGTGTCTGGCATAGCTCCCCCCTTATCCCTGTTTTAATAAAATACCTCTAAAACAAAATAGGAAGCACTACATTCGTAGTATAAACTTCATCAGATTCCACAAACTAGTTGTACCATGTTATAATTTTTAATTTTATGTGTCAATACAAAAGATTTGGGAGGATCATGAAGACGGTGGTAATAAAAAATCTGTGGTGGGTATGGTTCTCTAGGGAGTGCCGCTGGCAGGTAAGGCTACTACTTCGTGCTCATAGATTCCTTCGCCGATTCCCCTTTTGCTTTTTTTGATCCTCGTACGGTAGACTTAAATTCCTCTAGGGGAATAAGCTCAATAATGGAGAGGGGTGCGTTATCACCCTTCCTTCTCCTTACCTTGAGGATCCTCGTATATCCTCCTTTCCTTTTTTCAAAACGAGGAGCAATGGTATTAAATAACTTCTGAACAATTTTCTTACTACCAATGATCTTTAAAACCTGACGCCTCGCGTGCACGTCACCCCTCTTACCCCAGCTAATCATCTTATCAGCAATTTTTCTCAGCTCTTTGGCCTTGGCATCGGTGGTTTCTATCTTCTCATGCTCAAAGAGTGATGAAACCATATTCCTCAAAAGGGCTCTCCTATGGCTCGACGTTCTCCCCAGTTTTCTTCCTTCCTTCAAGTGCCGCATACTTTTTACTTCCCTCTAGGCTATTTTTTTTTTGATTTCTGCTTTTCTTCGTCTCTCTCCTTTTCCACCGCAGGAGGGAAATTGGCAAGCTTGACCCCTAAGCTGAGTCCCATCTCACTGAGGATTTCTTTGATTTCATTGAGCGACTTCCTACCAAAGTTTTTAGTTTTTAACATCTCCGTTTCCGTCTTTTGCACTAGCTCCCATATATTTTTAATGTTAGAATTTTTTAAACAGTTAGCGGAACGCACAGAGAGCTCTAACTCTTCAATGCTCCGATAGAGGTTCTCGTTAAATTTGGGTTTTTCTTCAATCATCTCTGGCCCTATTGCGACCGGTTCCTCTTCAAAGTTAATAAAAATGGTTAGCTGATCTTGCAAAATACGCGCTGCATAGGCAATGGCATCATCTGGTCGTATGCTTCCATCAGTCCACACCTCTAAGGCTAGTCGATCATAATCGGTGATTTGCCCTACGCGCGCATGGGTCACGTTGTAGTTAACCTTTTTAATGGGAGAAAAAATGGAATCGATGGGGATAGTTCCCACTGGTTGATTTTCGTCTTTATTCCTCTCAGCAGGCTCATATCCCTTACCCTGTTTTACCACCATTTCCATATCCAGTTCTGCATCTTTTGAGATGGTGGCAATATGTAAATCAGGATTCAAGATGTGGACACTATTGGTGGTAATGATGTCTCTTGCTTTTACCTCTCCCTCTTCCTTTTTTTTAATTTTAATAATTTCAGGACCTTCAGAAAACAGTTTCAGTCTCACCTCTTTTAAATTCAACACAATATCAGTGACATCCTCTTTTACCCCTGGGATGGTTGAGAATTCATGAAGTATCCCTTTGATCCTCACCGAGGTAATGGCAGCACCCTGAATGGAGGAGAGTAAAATTCTCCGAAGTGAATTTCCTATGGTAATTCCATAACCTCTCCCAAGAGGCTCTGCAGAAAACCTACCATAGAAGTCAGTGAGTGTTTCTAATTCTGGTTCCAACCCCCTGGGTTTTATTAAACTCTGCCAGTTTCTATGCATGGTAGTGCCTCTTAAAAATGTAACAATAGTTAAATGTGTCTGCTAAAAAGCTCAACGATAAGTTGGTCATTGATAGGCGTGGTAATCTCTTCTCTGGAGGGGAGATCAGACAATTTTCCCTTAAAATGTCCCTTGTCCAGCTCTAACCACCGTGGTATACCCCGTCTCTCAACCGATGCGAGCGATTCTGTTACTCTGGAAACCTTTGTGCTTTTTTCCTTTAGCTCCACGGTGTCTCCTGGCTTAAGCAAGTAGGAGGGGATAGTGACTGGTTTATCATTCACCAGAAAGTGCCTGTGGCTTATTAGTTGTCGGGCTTCATTGCGAGTGTTGGTAAAACCTAAACGATACACCACATTATCCAACCTTCTCTCAAGGAGCACTAAGAAATTCCCACCGGTGATACCTTTCATCCGTGAGGCTTTTCTAAAGTAGCTCCGGCACTGCTTCTCTAATATACCGTAAATCCGCTTTACCTTCTGCTTTTCCCTTAATTGATTACCGTAATCAGAATGCTTAGCGCGCGCACGACCATGTTGTCCAGGAGCATAATTTCTGCGTTCAATACCACACTTATCAGTGTAGCATCGTTCACCCTTAAGGAAAAGTTTTATGCCTTCTCTTCGACACAATCGACACAACGGACCCCTATATCTTGCCAATGCATACTCCCCATTAAGTTTTAAGGTTAGTTACACTCGTCTCCTCTTTGGTTGCCTACATCCATTGTGAGGTATTGGTGTCACATCTCTAATCAACTTTATACTCAATCCCATCGCTTGAAGAGAACGCAACGCTGCTTCCCTCCCCGACCCTGGACCTTTGATATGTACCTCCAGATTCTTGAGTCCATGTACCATTGCCTTTTTGGCTACATCTTCTGCTGCCTGTTGGGCAGCATAGGGGGTACTCTTTCGAGAGCCCTTAAATCCCTTCACCCCCGCACTGGACCACGCAATCACATTACCACTCATATCCGTAATGGTAATGATGGTATTGTTAAAAGTGGATTGAATGTGGGCAATGCCGTTTTGGATGTTTTTCCTTTCTTTTTTCTTTTTAATAAGCTTTTTCTTCCCCTCGGTCATTTATGCTCCTGCGGTAGATTTTTCTTTGGTTTGGCTTTTTTTTCCTACCAGTTTTCGCCTGGGCCCTTTTCGTGTCCTCGCATTGGTGTGGGTTCTCTGCCCTCTCACCGGTAATGATTTTCTATGGCGAATTCCCCTGTAGGCACCCAGGTCTCTTAACCTTTTAATACTCATGGAGATTTCTCTCCGTAAGTCACCTTCGACTTTATAGGAACTCTCTATCACCTCTCGTATGCGTGCTACCTCCTGCTCATCCATTCGATCTGAGTTCTTGAGAGGATCAATCCCTAGCTGGCTTAAGATTTTTCTTGAACTTGATCTCCCAATCCCATAGATGTAGGTGAGAGCAATTTCAATATTCTTATTTTTTGGAAGATCAACTCCCGCAATACGTGCCATGCTAAACCCCTTTTGTGGTACCTATCCCTGTCTCTGTTTGTGCTTGGGCTTCTCACAGATTACGCGGACAACACCCCTGCGCTTAATAATTTTACACTTGCCGCATATCTTTTTTACAGAAGATCTAACTTTCACATCTTCTCTCCTCGTTCGGTGAATAGGGGAGCGGGTATAGTATCATTTTTTGCGATGGATAATCCTTCCCCGAGTTAAATCATAGGGAGAAAATACCACG
>CAYYOQ010000237.1:0-4216 GCA_964473235.1 uncultured Thermodesulfobacteriota bacterium
AGCATTGAGGGAGAAGCTCCTCGCATTGGGGTGTTTGTCTGTCGGTGTGGGATTAATATCGCAGGAGTAGTTGATGTTCCCGCGGTTAAAGAATATGCCGCAACGCTATCACATGTTGTCTACGTGGATGAAAATCTCTTTACCTGTTCGCAAGATACTCAGGGGAAAATCATTGATGCGATTAGGGAACAGGGGTTGAATCGGGTGGTAGTTGCCTCCTGCTCACCTCGAACTCACGAGCCTATGTTTCAGGAAACGATCAGGGAAGCGGGGTTAAACAAGTATCTCTTTGAGATGGCAAACATTAGAGACCAGTGTAGCTGGGTACATATGCAGGAGAAGGAAAAGGCAACAGAGAAGGCCAGGAGTCTGGTACGCATGGCAGTTGCCACGGCATCGCAGATTGAGCCACTGCGGGAGTTAGCGCAAGGGGTGTATCATAAGGGGTTAGTGATCGGGGGTGGGGTAGCGGGGATGACCGCAGCGCTCGGGCTCGCAGAGCAGGGTTTTGAGACCTTTTTAGTTGAAAGGGAGGAGCGGTTGGGTGGTAGCCTGCAGCGCCTCTCCACTACGATTGAGGGCTTGGATGTGCAGTCGTATCTGAGCGGGTTGATAGAGAAGGTGAAGAAGAACCCCCTGATTCAGGTCTTCACCCAGGCACTCATTGTGGGTCACTCTGGTTTTGTGGGGAATTTTAAAACCGAGCTCATGATAGGACCTGGCATGTATACCAGGACATTTGAACACGGTATCACCATCGTTGCTACGGGGGGTGAGGAGGCAAAGCCGCATGAGTACCACTACGGTGAGGATGAGCGGGTTTTGACTCAACAAGAATTTGAAGCGCGTCTCACAAAAGAAGATCTCTCCTCCCTTAATTCGCTAGTGATGATTCAGTGTGTGGGGTCACGCAATGAGGAGCATCCCTACTGCAGTCGGATCTGCTGCTCCGTTGCCATAAAAAATGCACTTGCCTTAAAAGAAAAAAATCCCCGCGCCTCAATTTATATCCTCTACCGGGATATTCGTACCTATGGATTGCTGGAACGCTACTATGAAAAGGCACGCAAGAAGGGGATTGTGTTTATAAGGTATGAGGCAGAGAGAAAACCTACCGTTGAGCTGAAGGAGGGGAGGATTACCGTAAGAGTACATAACCCCCTGCTTAATTGCGAGATGATACTTACCCCGGAGATGGTGGTATTGAGTGCAGCCATTAAAGCCCGAGAAAATGAGGAACTCGCGACCATGCTGAAAGTTCCCCTCACGCAAGAGGGGTTCTTTCTTGAGGCACACATGAAGCTAAGACCTGTGGATTTTGCTACGGAGGGAATTTACCTCTGTGGGCTTGCTCACTCCCCAAAGCTGATAGGTGAATCAGTCTCTCAGGCGTTTGCGGCGGTAGCCCGTGCCTGTACGGTACTCTCCCAGGATCATATTCAGGTGGGGGGAGTGGTATCGGTGGTAAATGAGGATCTCTGTGCGGCATGCTTGACCTGTGTGAGGGTATGTCCCTACAGTGTACCAGTGATTAACGAAAGAGGTGTGGCAGCAATTGAACCTGCCAAGTGTCAGGGGTGTGGTATCTGTGCCTCAGACTGCCCCGCCTCTGCCATTGAGCTCCAGCACTTCAAGGATGCCCAGATTATTGCCAAATGTGATAGTGTATGGAGGGAAGCAGGGTAGAGATGAGTGAGTTTGAACCTAAAATTGTGGCATTCTGCTGTCACTTCTGTGCCTATACTGCCGCAGATCTCGCAGGTTCCATGAGGCTGCAGTACCCTTCTACTATTAGGGTGATTAGAGTTCCCTGCACCGGGAGGGTGAAGGTGTGGTATCTGCTCAGGGCTTTTGAAAAGGGGGCTGATGGTGTGTATGTGGCGGGGTGACTGGAGGGCGATTGTCATTTCCAGTTAGGAAATATCAGGGCTAGAAAGCGAGTAGGGTATGCGAAAAAGATTTTAGAGGAGATAGGTGTGGGAGGGGAGCGAATAGAGATGTTCAACCTCTCAGCTGCTATGGGTCCTCAGTTTGCCGGGATAGTACGTGAGATGACAGATAGAATCAAGAAGTTGGGTCCTAGCCCATTCAAAGTTAAGGATGCCAAGGAGGTGTTGGAACAAGAGTTAACTGTCCTCTCATCGCAGATAGGAAAGAAAATATAATATTGTATGGTGAGGCAATCTCATGATTATTGGGAAGAGAAAACCCATAGAAAAAATCTTATCCATGATAACACCCCACAAAAAGGTAGTGGTAGTAGGATGTAAGGGATGTGTGACGGTGTGCTCAGCTGGTGGTGAGAATGAGGTTCGTATTCTTTCCTCAGCGCTACGCATGGCTAGGATGAAAGGGGGGGAAGACCTGGAGGTGCTGGAGTCAACTATTGAACGTCAGTGTGATCCAGAGTACATTGAACCGCTGCGCAAGTTTGTGGGAGAAGTTGATGCCATACTTTCTATGGCGTGTGGTGCGGGGGTGCAATTTGTAGCTGAGAAGCTAAAGAACATTGCCGTCTACCCTGCATTAGACACTTCCTTTATTGGGGTAACCGAGGAACAGGGGGTCTGGACTGAGCGGTGTCATGCCTGTGGAGACTGTAAGCTTGATAGAACGGCGGGGATTTGTCCCATTGCGAGGTGTTCCAAGAGTCTTTTGAACGGTCCCTGTGGGGGTTCGGTGAAAGGGAAGTGTGAGGTGAATCCCGAGACAGACTGTGGTTGGCAGCTCATTTGGGATCGATTGAAAATGATGGGATTAGAGAAAAGATTTGAGGAGATTATACCCATCAATGATTGGTCAACTAGTAGGGACGGTGGTCCTCGAAAGATAGTAAGGGAAGATCTAAAGCTATGAAGGCAGAGAGTCGCTTAGAAAGTGTGTTAGACAATGAATTTTTTACGGTCACCGCTGAGTGTGGCCCGCCCCGGGGGGCGGACCCGGAGGTAATTAGAAAAAAGGCAGAGCTGCTCAAGGGGTGTGCTGATGCCTTCAATATTACCGATAATCAAACCTCGGTAGTGAGGATGTCAAGTATGGCTGCTGCGGTAATTCTCATGCAGCAGGGGCTAGAGCCTATCATGCAGATGGTGTGTCGAGACAGAAACCGCATCGCCATCCAGAGCGATATCCTCGGTGCCTCAGCGCTGGGTATAAGGAATATACTCTGTTTGAGTGGTGACCACCAGAAGTTTGGTGATCACCCCACCGCCAAAAATGTATTTGATTTAGATTCTATCCAATTGATTCAGACGGTAAAGCAGATGAGGGATGAGAGCAAGTTCATCAGTGGGGAGGAAATCAAATCCCCTCCACGACTCTTCATTGGCGCAGCAGAAAATCCTTTTGCTGATCCTTTTGAGTTAAGGGTGGTGCGACTGGCAAAGAAGGTAGCGGCAGGGGTAGACTTTATCCAGACCCAGTGCGTCTTCAACCTTGATAAGTTTGAACAGTGGATGCGGATGGTCTGTGATCGAAGGTTAGATGAGAACGTGTACATCCTCGCAGGAGTTACTCCACTCAAGTCTTTGGGAATGGCTAACTATATCAAAAAATCTGTGCCAGGGATGGATGTCCCTGATGAGCTGATTAATCGTATCAAGGGTGTTCCTAAAGAGAAGCGAGAGGAAGAGGGGATTGCAATCTGTGTGGAGAGCATAGAGAGAATCAAAAAGATCAAGGGGGTAAAAGGAGTCCATATTATGGCCATTGAATGGGAGGAAAAAGTTAAAGAGATTGCGAAGCGGGCTAGCCTCCTCCCCCGGCCGGAGGTGTAGAGCTTACCCTGGGGTGCGGGGAGAAAAACGTTATAGATTACAGGAGAAAGGAGATGAGTATGGCTAAAGTACTATTAGTTGATGATGATGTAGACTTCAGTGAGGCTACCAAAACTATTTTAGAGAGCAAATCCTTTGAGGTAGGTGTTGCCTACGATGGAGTGGAGGGGTGGGAGAAGGTTAAAGCGGAGCGACCCGATCTCATCGTGCTCGATGTGATGATGCCCAGAAAAGATGGATACGAGATGTGCAAGGAGTTGAAAGCAGATCCTAAGTACTCTGATATTCCGGTGCTCTTACTTACCGCGGTTGCGGAGAATGTTTCCACCTCTCGCTACACTACTCTCATGGGAATGGAGACAGAGGCTGATGACTATATTAATAAGCCCGTTGAGCCTCGTGAGCTGGTCAAGCGTATCGAGGCGCTTTTAAGTAGGTAA
>CAYYOQ010000238.1:0-4155 GCA_964473235.1 uncultured Thermodesulfobacteriota bacterium
GAAGACGACGGTACGGTAAAAATATACTGGGGCGGCGCTGACACGGTTATGTGTGTCGGCACAGCACATATTGACGACCTTGTGCAATTATGCCTGACAAATAGTAGGTCGGCGTTGTAAAAAGGGCAATTGTTCGCATGAATGCTCTCTCACCTCAGAAGAGGGGGAGAGTGTTAGTGGTAGGAGATATTCGTGGCACCCCAGCAACCAAACCTTTTACCATTGAGGGGAGAAGGAATAATGAAACAGAGAATCATGCCTAATGTAAAAAAAATATCATCACATCCGAAAATCAAACGCAAAAGGGAAAAACTCCTGGGTGACACCTCACGCGTCATTACACGGTTTCACCTGCCCGAGGACACGTATCGCATACCTAAAATCATTCAACGCATAATGGACTTGCCTGAGGCAGTTGCCGAAAATCTTCTTGAAGAAATAATGCTTGAATTCTCCGAGCGGCACAAAGACATCAGATACATTTTTGAGCGCCACCTGAATAAGGTAAGCGAATTTGTTCCTCGGGATGCCGTGCTCAGCGAGGCTAAAAGGGCACTCATCGGGGCCTATTTTACCATGGAGTACTCCATTGAATCGGCTGCCCTTTTCAACCCTTCAATCGTCCCCCACCCTGATCAAAGCCATCTGGACAAGGGCAGCTTGCGCTTTATCATGAGCCTGCGCGCAACCGGCGAAGGTCATCTTTCCTCCATTGTATTTAGAAGCGGCATCCTTGACAAGCACAATACATTTCTCTTCGACCCGATCAGCGATTATGTCGAAACGCCGGACGTCCATTTTCAGGTTTGCGACCGGCATCTCTTCCAGCTGAAGCTCAAGGAAATGGCGGCCTGCAATGAGATAACAGCGCATATTCTGGACCAGCTGCCGGACAATTTCACCTACAATGAACTGAAAGATAAAATTGTAGCACTTGGAACAAACCCCATTTTCTCTGAAATACGCCAGAATGAAACCTTCTGGATCATGTACTGGCTTGCCAATTCAAATTATGAGATTAATTTTAGACCTGATTACCGAATATCAGAACGAGTTATCTTCCCCGTTTCGGAAAACGAAAGCCGCGGCATTGAAGACGCCCGGTTCGTGCAATTTATTGATGACAACGGTGAGGTTACCTATTATGCGACCTATACGGCATATAACGGCTTTAAAATTCTTCCTCAGCTTATTGAGACAAATGATTTTATCAAATTTAAGGTTATAACCCTCAACGGCAAAGCGGTAAAAAATAAAGGGATGGCTCTTTTCCCGCGCAAGATTGACGGTCGCTACGTCATGCTCTCGCGACAGGACGGTGAAAACAATCATATCATGTTCTCAGACAATATCCATTTCTGGCAGGAGTCCGAAATCATCCAGGAGCCAACACGTCCCTGGGAGTTCATTCAGATCGGCAACTGCGGCTCACCCCTGGAAACCGATGAAGGCTGGATAGTCCTCACTCACGGTGTCGGGCCCATGCGACAGTACTGCATCGGCGCCATGCTGCTTGATCTTGAAAATCCGAAAAAAATCATCGCTCGCTTGGAAGAGCCGTTACTCACGCCACATGAGGAAGATCGCGAGGGATATGTCCCCAATGTCGTTTATACCTGCGGCGCGATTATCCGTAATGGCGAGCTGGTCATTCCCTATGCCATGTCTGATATCAGATCTGGCATTGCAACCGTTAGAGTAAGAGAATTAATAAACTGCATGAACACGGTAGCTTAATGATATTGGAGATTGGCGCTCATAATGCCTGTGTGATAGTATTGATGTGAAAGTTGTAAATGGTTTAGTAATATGAGAGAGCTGATCTATAGAGTGGTGTTCTTTATTGGTCTTTAGCCTGCTCTTGAAAGGAATGTATTTTTTCTAGTTTCTCTACAAAATTATCTCGATGATAACGCTTGAGCCATCCCTTGATGAAGAGATAACCACCATATTTCTTAAGATCATTACGCCAACTACGATACCACTTGTCCCACCCTCTGACCAGACAATCAATAGGAAACGCTATTGTTTTTAATCCAATTCTGATGACGCTCATTGGATCATAAAACCCTTTCATTAACTTTGTTGGTATTTCCTGAAGCTCACGCAGGCTCATATCATCTGGTTGAAAACACACATAGCTCCCATCATACTTCTCCCAAGGCAAAACTTCTAAAGGAAACAGTTTATTCTCTTTTACTAATCTGGCCCGTAACTCAGTACCTATCAAGGGAATTGCTCGTAAGATTTGAACAGTATCTAGATGAGCCTGGCGAATGAATCTTTTAAATCTCTTTGTTCTTTCTTTGGCATTTAACCAGAGTACTGTGCCTTTTTTAGACGGATAACCCCAAATGAACATAGCATGAATCAAAAAGCCAAACTGATGGTACATTTTTGTCCATCTCAGCATATCTCTGGAACTATAACCTTTGCGCATAGCTTTTAGTTCTTCATCAATGGGAGACTCATACCCTATACAAACTACTTGGACACCTGCTTTTTTCATGGTGATCAAAAGTTGGTGATCCTCTGCAGTTTCTAGTCTAGCCTGAACAGTAAAATCAAGAGACCGGCCATAGGTTTGAGCAATTTTTTCGAAAAAAAACAGAGTTCCCTCCCGATCTTCTTCTAACCGATCATCAACAATAAAAAAATTACGAGCTTTTCTGGTTTCTATCAGCCATTGAACTTGATCAAAAAGAAATTGACCACTTGCCCAACGTGGTTTTCCTTTCACACTACAAAATTCACAATTCCGACTACACCCCCTAATGCGGCCAATGGGATAGATCTTAATTTTGGCAAAACGGATTAATCCGAAATCCGGATAGGGCAGCGAGTCTAAATGTGGCTCCTCCAGTACTTCTACAGGATTAGTCTTGCATCTGCCCTGGCTATCCAGGAAAGATATGCCGGCAATACGTTCTGTGGTTTTGCCTTCTGAGAGGTGCGCAAGCACCTGCCGAATAGCCATCTCTCCATCACCATGAACCACAATATCAATGCCTTTTCGTAGTGACTCCTCGGGATCATAGTGAGTATGCCAGCTCCCAGCAATAGTGGTTGTTCCTCTAACATTGTAAAATTGAGCTAATTGCCACACACGGGACATGGTGCTGGAGAGCCCGCAGTAAAAGCCAACCACTTCAGCCGGTTTTTGAGATTGAAGTACACCATGGTCCGGCAAGCTGTTTTCATCTAGAGGAGCTCCTTTACAGTTATTTTCGTCAATTACCTCAACCCGCCAACCCCAGAGCTTACTGGCGGCAGTAGCTACCATGATCGGTCCTAAGGCAGTTGTTTTTTTAGCCACCCGACTAAAAATGTTTACTTCGGGAAAAGCTGGAATGATAAGCCGAAATAATGGCCATTTATTATCCCATTTCATTTTCCCCTCCCTCGAAAGAAGCTTTTGAGCTATATGCTTATCTAACCCAATAATGTCTCTAGAAATAATATCATCATACCCTTAGCGTATAATTTTTTAATTTTGCACCTCCTAAATTTATAGTTTTACCTTGAAAATCTCTATCTCATATTAAGTTTGTTGATTCAGCTTAACACTCAATAGATCATTCTTTGCTACCTCCTTTCTTTCCGAGACCTTAAAAATGTTGAACAAGATACGTGTACGTCCTGTAAATTTGAGTATTACTATTAAATTCCAAACCTCTTAATAGGGATAAGGGAGTAAAATTTATTGTAGTTTTGTGCTTACTAATCAGTGTGTGTTATTTTTCAACTATACTTTCAACCATGATTATATCTTTAATCATTGTCCCTTTAACTTTTATTTTAATATTATCAGTTTTTTTGGTTGTTTCCAGTAACTTCTTGGCTATTTCATTGCCCTTCTCATCAAACTTATAGAAAATGTATTTACCAGCTTTTTTATCCTTTATTAAAACACCATATCCAGAAGCAGCACAGTCAGGTATTTTCATGCAAGCAACGGTATGCTTTTTAGGGCTCTTTTGAAGATTAGCTCCATCACCCGCGATACCTTTGCTTGCACACATCACATCGGAAAGATAGCCAATGTATTCTGTGGACTTTGCAAAGGCAACTACTTGAAGCAATAATAATAAAAGTGAAATAATCCTTAATGTCCCCATATAATTGTAATAATATCTTGTCTTATCCTTTCGATTA
>CAYYOQ010000239.1:0-4127 GCA_964473235.1 uncultured Thermodesulfobacteriota bacterium
GATTTCGTGCGCCTTGCATCTGAACATTTTTCAACAGCCTCCCTACAAGTGGGTATTCCGACAGGCTCCTAGAGTCTATTGATAAGGCTTGCAATATATCCTGCGCCAAAACCGTTGTCAATATTTACCACCGACACTCCTGAGGCGCAGGAGTTGAGCATGGAAAGCAGTGCTGCTACCCCTCCGAAACTTGTACCGTATCCCGTACTGGTGGGAACAGCAATGACTGGTTTATCTACCAACCCTCCCACTACACTGGGTAGCGCACCTTCCATACCTGCAACAACGATCAGGACAGAGGCAGCCATCAGTTTTTTCTTCTGCTCCATCAATCGATGGATACCCGCTACCCCTACATCGTAGAGGCGTTCAACACGGTTTCCCATGATGGTAGCGGTAATCAGTGCTTCTTCTGCCACCGGGATATCAGAGGTTCCGGCGGAAACCACCAAGATGGTGCCTTTGCCGGTGCGGGGAATCTTGCCGGGGGTATAGGTCAAGGTGCGGGAGGGAGAATGGTAGGTGAGACGAGGAAGGGATTTTTTAATAGTAGCTGCATTGCGGCGGTCAACGCGGGTAACCAGAATGGGATAGTGTCTGTTGAGCATATTTTTGATAATGGCGGTTATTTGAGAAGGTGTTTTCCCCTCTCCCCAAATGACTTCCGGGAAACCCTTGCGCAGCGCGCGGTGGTGGTCAAGGGTGGCAAAACCAATGTCTTCAAAGGGAAGTGTTTTTAGGGCTTGTACCGCATTATCAATGGAGAGAGTTCCTTTTTTAACTCGCTCGAGTAATTTTTTTAGGTGTTCCGGTTTCATGGTGCTCCTGATTGAGAAGTGAGGTGATGTTTATTGCTCGACCTTGACTCTCACCTTGCCGATGGAGCGTTCGTCTGCGCTCACGATGGTGAAGGTGAGATTCTGGAATTTTAACATTTCTCCTGGCTTGGGGATATGACCGAGTTTTTCGAGCAGAAATCCGCCCAAGGTTTCGAAATTTCCCTCCGGTAGGGGCACGGGGAGGAGTTCGCGGATCTGATCTATTTCCATTCGGGCATTAATCAGGTACTTATCCACACCGATTTTGCGATACATCCTCTGGTCGGTATCGTATTCGTCTTGAATCTCCCCTACGATCTCTTCTAAAATATCTTCTATGGTAATGATCCCCACCGTTCCCCCGTATTCATCGACTACCACCGCGAGGTGAATCCTCTTTTTTTGCATTTCAACCAGCAGTTCGTCAACAGGCTTAGATTCAGGTGAATAGTATAACCTGCGGATGAGAGGTGCCAAGGGTTGAGTACCTACCGGGATATTGAGGAGATCGAAACTATTTATAATACCGGTGATGTTATCTATTCTCTCATGGTAGACAGGAAGGCGAGAATAACCATTTTTTGAGATAAATGCAACAGCTTCCTCAACAGTTGCCGTATCTTCAACGGCCCCTACTTCAATGAGTGGGACCATTGCTTCCTTCACCACGGTGCGGGAGAAGTCAAAGAGGCGGTCAATCATGGTTACCTCGGTAGCGGTGAGGTCGCTTCCCTTTTTGCTCATGTTCACTATAAGCCTCATCTCTTCACGAGTAACAAAAGGGGCATCATCTGATTGTGTACTGCCGGTGAGGAAAAAGATGAGGTGAATTACTTTGGTCACGAGAAAGACAAAAGGGTAAAAGAGATAGGATGCGAGCCAGACAGGATAGGAAACCCATGGCGCCAGGGTGGTGGCACGCTGCTGAAAGAGGGTTTTGGGGATAATTTCCCCAAAGATGAGCAAGAGGGGTGAAAGGATGAGGACAGAGTATACCTCTCCCCGTTGTCCGAAGGTGGAGAGGAGAAGGGAGGTGAGGAGGATAGAGTTGGTGACCACGGAGAGGTTGGTGCCGCAGAGGGTAGTAGCCAGTAGTCTCTCTCGATTGGAGAGTAGCTTGAACAGTGCAGTGACCTTGAGTGAGTGATGTTCGGGTGATTTGCTAATCTTTTTAGGATTAGCTGCGATGAGCGCTATTTCTGAGCCAGAGAAGAAGGCCTCGAGGGAGAGGCATATAAAGAAGATAATGAGGTACCACAGCGTATCCATACTACTTTTTCTTTTCCTCCCTCACCTCGTGGTCAAATTCATCATAGATCTCACCGAATAATTCTTCCAGTACATCTTCCATGGTGACAAGTCCCATCACGCTTCCGTATTCATTCACTACCAGTGCGAGATGAATTTTCTTCTCCTGAAATTCCTCCAGAAGGGCGTGTACCTTCTTATCCTTGGGGACAAAGTAGGGCTGGCGGATAATGGTGAGGACAGGGGTAGGGGTTTTGTCAGGTAGGGTTCGTAAACTTAAGAGATCCTTGGCATTGAGTATACCGATGATATTATTTTTATCCTGTTTATAAATGGGTATGCGTGAAAAGTGATTCTTTTGTACTTCCTTGATGAGAGAGGAAATCTCTATGTCATGGGGTAAGGTGAACATTGCAGAGCGAGGAGTCATGATGGAGGATACGATGATGTCACCAAAGATGAGGATTTTATTAATCATCTCGCGTTCTTCCTTTTCAAGGGTGCCCTCTCTATGCCCTACCTCAACCAGCTCTTTGATCTCTTTTTCAAAAAAGATGCTCTCTTCCTTTTTGTGTGGCGAGATCACCAATGAGGTGATGAGGTCCACTACCTTTCGAATAACCCACCGTATGGGAAAGATACCACGTGCAAACATGTCTATCGGTCGTGCGACCAAAAGTGAAAATTTCTCGCTGTGAGATACGGCAATGGTTTTGGGGATGACTTCCCCGCAGACTAGAATAAGGGGGGTTATGATTGCAATAGCTATCCATTTACCCTGCTCGCCCCACAGGGAGATGAAAAGTGAAGCTGCGAGTACTGAGGCGGTGATGTTGACACACTCATTTCCTACCAGAATGGAAATGAGCAGACGGCGAGGTTTCTCGATAAGTTCCTGAACAAGGGGAGCCTTGGGGTGGTGCGATTCCTTGAGATGGAAGAGTTTAAGTGGCCCTAGAGAAAAAAATGCGGTCTCTGAACCGGAAAAAAAGGCAGAAAGGCAGAGGAGGATGAAGATGAAGACAATTTTAAGTAGAATTATTAGATCCAAGGTTTAATATGGTAAATAGTGTCAGGTAAAAATGCATTCAAAAAAGAAGAGCGTATATTCATGATAAAGGAGATCAGCCTGAATGTCAAATCCCAAATACCGATGTCTCCGCATTCCATTATTCAAGTGGTGGTGGTATAGTGAGCAATTTCAGTGATGTAATAGTTGTCTATCAGAGGGAGTACCTTTATATCATAGAATGTAATAGGGGTGATACTATTTTCTTTTACATTCTGGTTGGTCGTGGAGGCTTCTGCCGGTATGGGTATTTCAGCGGGAGGGGGTTACACCGTGGGGTTAGGATCAGACGGGACAATGGTGGCGGTAGGAAGGAATGATGATGGTCAGTGCGAAGTGAGCGATTGGCATCTAGATGAACCAACCTATACTAATCTAATAATCTATTACTCAACTATATAATTTGATGAACACAATATAATGTATTCATTGTTTCAAAAAATACACTATATTGATTATTTTATTGACATATTTGATTTATATTTATAAAATGTATTGTATGGAAGTTAATTTGATGAAAGATACTCAGGTAAATTTTTATCCCAGATTCCAAGAAGGGCAAATAGTTCTATACGAGGGAGAAGAAGCTAAAGTAATTGGGGTAGAGCCTTTGCTCATTATAAAAATTAACGATCGGATTATATGTGGTGCGTTACATGGACGAATTGAATTCATAAAAGAATGCAAGTTACAATACCTTCCTTAACACATTATACCCCCACCTCTTGTAATTGCCTTAACCAGTAGCAAAGTCAATGTTTCTTGCCATGAGGTTTATTGGTAAGAGGATATGAATTTCTCAAAGATACATTTGAGACTGTCGAAAAAGTCCAAATTGGCTGATTTTGTGAATTTTGTTTATAGTAAAATTAAATAGTTGGAAAGCACGAAATAAGTATTTTAGGGTTTTTCAACAGTCTCTTTTGTAATATTGATTTTAGGATTTGCTTCGGATGGAGGATTTTAAAGGACGCTTAGGATAGTTTTTGCTC
>CAYYOQ010000240.1:0-4119 GCA_964473235.1 uncultured Thermodesulfobacteriota bacterium
AGTGTGAGGGGTGTGCCAGAAATAGTAATCTCTGCTTCACCATCAAGCACATGGACTAAGGCATCAAAGGGTGCTGTATGTTCACTCAAGCCTTGTCCCTCATCGAAGGCAAACAGGGTCACTGTTCCCACCTTCTTATCGATGAGGGTCCTGCTTACAATAGATCCCTCCTGATACTCTAATAAATCGAGTATCCTTACCGATCGTCCAATCAGTTTTTCAATGCTTTTGTCTTGGGTGGCAGATGCCATAGGTATCCCCCCGCTACTACCATGAGATGCTTTTTAAAAACAACCGAGCTGACAGGATTTAAGTTTAATGGTGAAAAGATCGGTGAGGTACTTCATCTGCTTCATGGGTATCTTATGGCTTTTAGCAAACTCCATCGCCTGTGCACAGGTAAGTTCACCTGAAGTGGCAAACTTTCTTAAGCTGTGTTCCATCTCCGGTGTTACCCACTCTTCACGCGGCTTCGCCTCAAACATGTTGGCCTTTGACATAGTTCCTCCTCTCACTGCGTTAATTATTTAAAGTATAATTTATTTATCATTGAGACGCAAACGGTTTATCTCTCCATAAGAGTAATAATTTCATCTACTAGCATTCTTATCTTCTTTTTAAATAACTCGTCCTCCTCTAATGCGTTTACCAGCAGGGGGCTCCACTCATAGTATAACCTTATCATTTCTTTACCTTGGGGGGTACTATGAAATAGAGTATCTCTACAGTACCTTAATAACTGAGTTTCGGGAGCATCTTCACCGTAGAGGGTTTCTATAGGACAGGGTTGCGCGGGGACAGAGGTGGTAGTAGTGGAAGACGAAGGAACCGTGGTAGTGGTAGATGAGCTATTTCCGATCTCTGCGTTTCGGACGCACTGCACATAGTTTTCATAGTACACTTCGTTGCGGTACTTATTCCCATAGTACAATTCACCATCGGTGAAATCCACTGCAAATGCCTTCATCTTGTGGCAGCCACTGCAGGAGGTGCCTGTCCAGTATAATCCACTATTGGTGTAGGGGAAATAGACAGTGTCAATGGCCGGATTGCTTCGCTCTAGATCTACTACCCTTTCAAATTCCTTAGGGGTGGGAAGTCGCCAATCGGAATAACCGCCAAGAATAAGATTCTCACAGTACTCAAGCGCATCTCTCCAGGTATAGGTATTATCCTTGTCCCGACTGCCGCTGTCATCTGTATTCTGTTACAACATCAGCCTCGTCAGATTATCCAAGACCGTGCCATTACCATTGTCGGTGTAGCTTGCTGCAGGTTCTGGAGTACCTCTTACACACCTGACGCGGTAACTATCTGGTGTTTTAGGAAATTTATCTATGAGCCCGAAGGCCAAACGAAGGACCCATGCCTGAGAAGGATCATCATGGTATTCCGAAGAGGTCCAGTAATACGCAAAATTAGTACTTTCTGAAGTATAAAAGGGGAAATAAGCTGTATCCAGCGAT
This sequence comes from uncultured Thermodesulfobacteriota bacterium, assembly GCA_964473235.1. Taxonomy (GTDB): domain Bacteria; phylum Desulfobacterota; class WTBG01; order WTBG01; family WTBG01; genus CAYYOQ01. Next base: position 1,467 of record CAYYOQ010000240.1, read on the forward strand.
GGGCTTACTCTACCATAGTTGAGAATAGTGGAGTATTCTTTCCTAGTGGGAACCCTCCAGTCATTATAGCCCCCCAAGACGAGGTTATCACAGTAAGTAACCGCATCGCTGAAAGTATAGGATGTAACTTCACCCTCTTCTGTCTTCTGTTCCCACATCAGACCAGTCAGGTTGTCCGCTACTGTTCCATTACCATTATCAGTCAAATTAGGAGGATTAATGGTGTAGCTTCCATCCTGCCCATAAAAGTCTTCTCCTTCGTTAGGACACTCGATAAGATCTGTCCAGTTGTAGCAGAGTTCCTGACCTGTGTCGGGTATCAAGAGGTCAGAGGGAAAAAGAGGTAATGGATAGAACATCAAAAGGGTAGTTACTGCAACGATGGACGAACTATGATTTTTAAAAATTTTCATGATCTCTTCCTTTCAGTACAGGCGTTCTTTATTGCAAGTAAATCTTTTTTGCTAACTTTTTAGCAGAATCGGTAAAAAATAGTTTCTCAATTATCCTATGTAGCTTCTCTCTATCTTGGAACTTATATTCATCCTGGAGATTGACCAACCAATCGGCATCGTAGAGAATTTTAAAATTAATGGTGTCAATTTTCCCGGGGCTATGATGATGGGTGATGATGCTACATACCTCCTCTATTATGGTCGCTTCAATTCCTAAGTTGTTCATTATTTCACGCGCAATAGGTGGACCTTCCTTTTCTTGATACGGGCCGGCGGAACTCCCATGCTTTCTTTCAGCTTCATGGATACCTATATCATGGAGGATGGAGGCAGGGATTACCACCTCTGGATTCCCTGCCTCTTCCTTTAGGAGAAATTTGGCATACTGAGTTACATTGAGGGCGTGCTCTATCCTTTTACCATCGTTGCCAAAAACCCTCTTCATTTCGTTGATTAATGCACGTTCAAGCGACATACGATCATAATTACCTAATGTCTTTAGCCCAAAATGGCTTTGAGGTCCTTATCAGGGGTAGTAATTGGCTTGATGTTAAAATTCTTCACCAGCACATCGAGCACATTGGGAGTAACGAAGGCTGGCAGACTTGGTCCGAGTCGCATATCCTTGATGCAGAGGTGGAGAAGGGTTAAAAGGATCGCCACTGCCTTTTGTTCATACCAGGAGAGAATGAGAGAGAGGGGGAGGTCATTGACCCCACAATTGAACGCCTTGGCTAACGCCACTGCAATCTGGATCGCTGAGTAGGCATCGTTGCACTGTCCTACATCTAACAGTCGTGGGATTCCCCCGATGTTTCCTAAATCCTTATCAAAAAAACGAAACTTACCACAGGCGAGGGTGAGTACCACGCAATCTTTAGGTACCTTTTCCACAAATTCAGTGTAGTAGTTTCTGCCGGATTTAGCGCCATCACAGCCCGCCACCAAGAAAAAGTGGCGAATGGCTTTATTCTTAACCGCTTCAATTACCTTGCCCGAAACTCCTAGCACTGCGTTTCTGCCAAAACCCACCATGACTGAACGGCCATTGGCGTCCTGTGAGAAGCCGGGCATCGCCAGCGCCTTTTTAATCACTGGAGCGAAGTCGTGATCTTGAATTTGGGGTACGTCAGGCCATCCCACTATCCCGCAGGTGAAGATGTGGTCTTGGTAGGTGTCTCTTGGCTTCTGAATACAGTTGGTAGTCATTACAATGGGACCCGGAAACTCAGGGAACTCCTTAGTTTGATTTTGCCAGGCAGTACCATAGTGGCCATAGAAGTGTGTATATTTTTTTAGGCCAGGGTATCCATGGGTGGGGAGCATCTCGCCGTGAGTGTATACATAGATGCCTTTCCCCTCACTTTGTTTAAGGATTTCTTCCAGGTCCTTGAGGTCGTGACCTGAGACCAGAATAGCCTTTCCTTTTTTTACACCTAAGGGTACTTTGGTAGGAACGGGGTGACCGTAAGTTTCGGTATTGGCTGCGTCGAGCAGTTCCATAGTCTTGAGGTTGATTTCTCCGCACTTGAGTACCAGTTTAATCCAGTCATCAAGGCTTATATCCTTTCTCAAGGTGCTTGCAAGACCCTCCTGCATAAAGGCAACAATGGTATCATCTTCTTTGCCAAGGACATGGGCATGATAGGCATATGCCGCAATGCCCTTGATGCCGAAAAGAAGGGTATGCTGCAGAGAGAGGATGTCAGGATTAATAGAGGGATCAGACTTCAATCCTACTCCTTCACCCTGCTTGACCAGCCCTTCCCGTGTCTTTTCCGGTGTGAAGTTTGCCGCTTTCTCAGTAAAGTGCGCAGTACCCCCTTTAGCTTTGACCTTCTTCTTAAGGTCTTCTCTTAGCTCCATGCAACGTTGAATGAGCGGCTGAAAGCGCATGGGGTCAAAGTCCACATTGGTGAGGGTCGCAAAGGCAGCTTCACAGATGAACTCATTCACTGCCTTCTCATTGATTCCTACCTTTCGACCTTCCATTGCGCAGAGAGATAAACCCTTTAGTAGGTACACGAGCAGATCCTGAAGAGCTGCCACCTCAGGTTGCTTACCGCATATCCCCATGGTGGTACATCCTTCCCCTTTCGCCGTTTGTTCACATTGATAACAAAACATGGTGTCCTCCTTTCTTTTTTAGGCCCTTAGCAACCTGATATCGACAAAAGATTGTCGATATGGCTAAGCGG
>CAYYOQ010000241.1:0-4106 GCA_964473235.1 uncultured Thermodesulfobacteriota bacterium
CCATTTTGGATTTTTTTTCTGTATTTATAATGTCAACGAAGACGGGATGGTGTCTGGGAGACACTATAACGTGAGACTATTTCGTAATTGGGAAGGAGTTCATTTTGTGGGAAACATTCACGAGCAGGTGTTCCCTATGGGACCATTGGTTTACTCCGGCATGAATGTCTATCACTTTGGCTATGATCTCAACCCGGAGAGAATGAGGAAAAAAAATGAGAGGAATGTTTACCTGTTAACCCATGCCCTCGAAGACAGGGGGGACGATCCTGTGGTGCACTACCACCTGGCGAACCTCTATCTACTGCGGAGTGAGTATGAGCAAGCCATGGTGCATGCCCACCGGGGATTAGAGCTCACCGCGAAGGTGAAAAGGGAAAACTATCTCTACCTCGCCATTCTCCAGGTGCTCATAGAGGTATACTATCAGAGGAGTGAGTGGGATGCGGCAGAAGAGTGGTGTGAGAGGGCGCTCGAGATACGGGATGACTTTATTGATGCGCTCTATAGCCTTGCGCGTGTCTACATAAAAAAGAATAGCTATCGAAAAGCACTCCTCACCTACTATAGGTTTTTAGAAAGGAAAAGGCTGATTGATGCTGACCCCGCGCGGGGATTCTTTTATCGCTGCCTCACCTCATGGGGAAAGGAGGCAGAGGTACACAATGACTTAGGTGGCATCTTTTATGAGCATGGCAATTGGGAGCGGGCTATCGAAGAGGCACAAAAGGTCATTGACCTCGTGCCGCATGATGCGAGGGGTTACTATAATCTCGGCTCAGCGCTGGCAGCGAAGGGAGAGATTAAGAGAGCAAGGGAGGGTTTTAAGAAAGCGCTTGAGATAAAACCAACCTATCGCGAGGCTGAAGAAAGCCTTGAAAGGTTAAGGGTTGTATAAAAATCACTATGGAAAAAGGAGTACTATTCATGGGGAAGACCCTGAGAATGATGAAGAGGAGAGCACACAAGGTAAGCCCGTTGAGGACGGAAGGGGGAAACAAAGGGATAGAGCAGGGCAAGAAGAGGGATGTGCCCAAAAAGGATCTCACCTCGTGTCTTCAGTTGGGACGTAGCTCTATGGAGGAAGGGCACATCTACAAGGCGATTGCCCTGTGGGAAGAGGTGATCAAGATAGACCCAGGGTGTGAGGAAGCATATTTGAATTTAGGTCGTTGCTATGAGAAGTTAAAAAGGTATGAGAAGGCTATCCCCTGCTATGAGAGGGCACTAGAGTGTAACCCCTCACACATTGAAACCCGCTATAGTCTGGCGGTCGCGTTACAGCTCTTGGGGTTACACCGGGATGCAGAAAAGGAGTACCTTGAGGTACTGGCAGCAGACGACAGCCACCTCATGGCTCGCAATAACCTCGCCGTGGTGTATTTAAAAGAGGGGAAAAGGGATGAGGCCATAAGTGAATTTACGAAGCTGGTGGTGATGGACCCCCAAAACCCTACCTTTCAGGATAATTTAACTATCGCTTCCGGTGGTAAACTGAGCAAAGAGAAGAAGAAAAAACAGACAAAACAAGGTATCAGTCTCTGCATGATAGTAAGCGATGAGGGGGAGGAGATAAGGGAATTTTTTACTTTAGTCACACCCTGGGTTGATGAGATTATCGTGGTCGATACGGGTGTGAGCAGGGAGGTGATTGAGGCAGTAAAGGAATTCGGAGCGAAAGTAGTGTATCATCCGTGGGAAGATGACTTTAGCAGGGTGAGAAACCGTTCCCTCGCAGAGGCGAGCTATGAGTGGATCGTGGTACTGGATGCGGATGAGTATATGACAAAAGAAGGGTTGTCCTATTTACGGGTGCTTACCACGAGTGAGGAGTATCAGGGGTTTCGTTTCATCCAACGAAACTACCGTGATAACCCTAGCCTCTCGGGGTGGGTTCCCTGCACCGATAACATCAAACAGATCTGGAATTGCTGCGGATGGGTCCCCACCTATCCGGTGAAGCTGTTTAGAAATCATGGGGAGATTTTTTTTGAGGGGGCAGTGGGAGAAAGTGTTGAGAAATCGATCTCTCGGAGAGGGGGTACCATTGGCAACCCCACTATTTTAATTCACCACGTTGACTATTTTATTGCTCCCGAAAAAAGGATAGCCCGGGAAACTATGCTTTTAGAGCTGGGAGAGAAGCAGCTCAAATTGACACCTGATGATCCTGGTGTGTACTATGAAGTTGCCCTCCGCTATGGCCAGCTCAATAAACTCAACCAGGCTGTTTCTGCATTCACACACCTGGCGCATGTGGTACCCAGGAGCTATCGTGTCTATAATGAGTTGGGAAATATCTATTGTGCACAACAAGATTATCACGCCGCACAAGACTCCTATCTGCACTCACTCCGTCTAGAACCTCGCTTCTTTCAAGCCCACTATAATCTCGCCAATCTTCACCTACTGATGGGGAAACTGGATGAAGCATGGGGTGTGTATCAGCAGGCGCTCGCACTCTCCCCAGAGTGTGCCCCTATCTATAATAACCTTGCCATCATCTGTGAGAGGAGGGGAGAGGATGATGAGGCACTCACACACTGTGAACATGCTGTTTCCCTCAACCCCTTTTTACCGCAGGCGTATAACAATCTGGGTGTGCTCTATAGTAAAAAGGGTGAGAGCAGAAGGGCAGAGGAGAGCTTCTTAAGGGCGATAAGTCTCCACGCGGGGTATGCAGAAGCGTACGTTAACTTGGGGAATCTCTACCTGAGCGAGGGGAAAAAGGGTGAAGCTGAACGGATAGTGGCTCATGCCCGCAGATGTGCTCCAGAGGTAGGGGGAGAGAATAAAGGTTGCAATCTCTAGGAGTAGAGAGTTATAGTAATATCATGAGCTCCTTTAGACCAGTGGTAACACACATAAGGAGGTTGAAAGTATGGGTGGGAAGCATAGGAGTGCTTCTCTCTTTTTTTACGAGCGTGTATGCAGAAGGTGCACTCGATTACTGGAGAGAAGCGCAGAGGTTACAGGGGCAGGGGTTAGTCGATCAGGCCTTAGAGCTCTATACTCGAGGTGTTCAACTGGAACCTCACCACCCCAGGGCATATACAATGTATAATAATCGGGGATTGCTCTATTACACCATGGGAAAGTATCAAGAGGCATTGGAGGATTTCACCAAGGCCATTGAGCTCAATCCGAAGGAAAGTGAGTTCTATGGCAACAGGGGAAATGTGTACCATGTGATGAAGATGGCAGAGCAGGCACTGGTTGACTACACGGTTGCCATTCAATTAAATCCTCAGAATGCAGTGGCCTATAATAACCGGGGGTCGCTCTATTTCGAAAAAGGGAAACTGGATAAGGCAGAAGCTGATTACACCAAGGCAATTCGGATTAATCCCCAGGATACTGAGTACTATTGCAATCGCGGGGATCTCTACCGGATCGAAGGTTACTATGAGCGTGCGCTTTTGGATCTTAACAAAGCGATCGCACTCACCCCCCCTAACTCAGTTGCCTATTACCACAGGGCTATGGTGAACTTCGAGGGAGGTAACTATGAAAAGGCTAAAGCCGATATGGATGAGGCGCTTAGGATTGAGCCCGATGACCCTGAGCTCTATTGCACGCGGGGTGATATCTGCCGGGCCCAAGGGTATTACGATTGGGCTATCGCAGACTATAGCAAGGCAATTGCACTGAGTCCCCCGTATACCTCTGCCTATAATCGGAGGGGAAGTGCCTATTTAGAGCAGGGCGATTTTACTAGGGCGGTAAAGGATTTTGCCAAAGCCATTGAGCTTAATTCTCGCTTCGCACTTGCCTACTACAACCGTGGAGACGCCTACCGTGAGCAGGAGAGGTATCAAGACGCCCTGGGAGATTTTGCCAAGGTGATTTCTCTTAACCCCTCCTACTACCAAGCGTACTATAAAAGAGGATGGATTTATTTTATGCAGCAGAAGCATGCTCAGGCAGTTAGTGAGTGTACGAAAGCTCTCAAACTCAATGGGTCCTATCGGGATGCCTTTTTTATTCGTGCGAAAGCGTATCAGGCACTGGGTAAAATGCACGAGGCGAACGATGATCTTAAAAAGGTGGAGGAACTCGGTGGAGATTCAGAGATGCGGGGTACGCATGATTTTAAAATCTTTTAA
>CAYYOQ010000242.1:0-4086 GCA_964473235.1 uncultured Thermodesulfobacteriota bacterium
AACGGAGGGAGGAAATTTATAGATCGAACCGGGGGTATCATCTGCCTTAATCGCATCAACAATTATTACCTTTTCTCTTCCCTCGAGAAACGTGAGCAATTCGTAACCGGCAGTTCCTCCGTCGATGACCTCTACCTCATCGGGAAGCGGTTGCGCTGCAAGCTGCTGTGCTACCCGCACCCCAACCCCTTCATCACCAAGAAGGATATTTCCCAACCCTAAGATGAGAATCTTTTTAGGCTTCACCTTTTCTAAGATTTCAGCATGAAGTTATGTACTGTTAACTGCCTCCTCAATGCGCCTTTTCCCATCCAGTAAACATCGACTTGTAGTAATCCCAGACGGTCGCCCCGGTTGAACCTAGATAGATGTGCGCTGCCATAGTGAGAATAAACATCCATGAGATAATAAAGTGCCACAGCCTCACATAGCCTAATCCTCCCAGCACAGCATTGAACGGAGCAAAAAGCCCCGGCCAGTAGAGGGCAAAACCGGTTATGGCCTGAAGCACCAAGAGTAGCGGCCACACGGTATAGATAAACTTCTGCCCCGGATTGAATTTTCCCCAGTCTTTTTTCTTTCTCCCCACAAAGATGCCATAGAGGTAGTGGGTAGCAAGTGCGGGGAGCTCTATTACATCTTTAAAGGTAAACAAGAGCTCCCTTATCTCACCCGTCACCAGCACATAGTAGATTTTGTAGACCATGGTCCACACTACCAGATACATAAAGATGAAGTGGAGATAGCGAGTCCAGTCCATACTGGGGAAGAGTCGAAAGCTATCAGGGGCGTATATCTGCAAGCCGGTGAGTGCGAGAATCACCATGGAGAGCACGTGTGTCCAGTGCATTATTCTCGTAACCAAGGTGTGTTTGAAGACCTTTTCCATAGTTCTCCCCTCTCTTTTAACCTATTTTGTAAGTCTCAATTTCCTTGCCCGTACCTAGATCCACTAGGTGTATTGCGCAGCCCAGTCACGGGTCAAAGGAACGCACCACCCGCGCTGGTTCTATGGGATTCTCCACATCCGCTACCGGTGTTCCTACAAGCGCCTGCTCCAGTGCACCAAGCTGCCCCTTATCATCTCGGGGAGAACAGTTCCAGGTAGTGGGTGCTACCACCTGGTAGAGATCAATCACCTGCCCATCTATTTTTATCCAGTGGCTTACCGCCCCCCTGGGGGCTTCGGCAAAACCAACCCCCTTAGCTTCCCCAGGAATGGTGAAAGGTGTATGTACTGGTTCACCTGGTTTAATCTCCATCACCCACTCCAGACACCGCTCCGCTACCCTCTTGCACTCAAGTGCCCTCGCTGCATGGCGTCCCAGTACAGAAAAGAGATCAGAAACTTTTATGCCCAGTGAAGAACAGGTGTCATCAATCATACTCTTCACTGCCCCATTCTTCCCCGACATATAGGCAACGACTGTCCTCGCCAGAGGCCCTACCTCCATCACTGCATCTTCATACCGAGGGGCTTTGATAAAGGAATAAGATTTTTCCTTTTCTACATCAGGTTCTGTTTTTTCATCCCAGGGGTGCAATCCACTCTCTGATTTGTATTTAGAAAATCCTACGTACTCATTGATCTTCATCTTGTCAAACTCTTGGTAGCTCCCCTTGATCACTACTCCCCGTGTCAGGAAAAACTCTGTCCCCTCATTATTTTCTTCGAAGGTACCGTAGGAGAGAAAGTTATTCGGTCCCTTGCCGATCCCGAAATACTGAGGGTACCCTTTAGCAACTGCGATCACATCAGGGATGTATTTCTTCTCCACAAAGGAGGAGAGCTCTTTCATATAGGAGAGATACGCAGCAATCTTATCTACCGTAGGTTTCTCGGTAACCCCGCCGGGGAGGACCGCCATCGCATGCGGGGTCTTTCCCGCAAAGAGTGTCAGCGCCTCATGAGCCTTCTTGCGTAACTCCAGCGCCTCCAGGTAATGGGAAATGGCTGCAATATTGAGCTCCTGATCTTCAATATAGTCTCCCTTGTAACGGGGCATGAAGGGAGAAAGTGCATTGCTCCTCCCGCTCCCCGCTTCTGCCTGTGCCCAACTTTTTACCTTATTAAGTTTGGGACAGTTGCCCTGGTAGTTGAGAATGGCGGTGATGTCCACATAGTCCAGGGCAGCTAAGTGATAAAAGTGGAGAATGTGTGACTGAATGTAGTCTGCTCCCAGGATTAGATTCCTCAGTATCCTCCCGTTATCGGGCGGAGTGATACCGAACGCATCATCCAGTGCTCTGGTGGAAGCCTGTCCGTGAGAGGTGGGGCACACACCGCAAATCCGCTGGGTTATCTGCTGGGCATCGAGAGGATGGCGACCTTTAAGGATAATCTCCCATCCCCGGAACATCTCGCCCGCGCAGTGGGCATCTACAATTTTTCCCTTGTCAATTTCCACCTCAATCTTTAAGTGGCCTTCTATCCGGGTGAGAGGACTAACATTAATCTTTTGTGCCATAGAACTATCCCTCCTTTCCTTCCCGAGCGCCTTTCCCTGCTGCTCTTCCCAGTGCATGGCCTACAATGCCTGCAGCCGTGGCAACACCTAAGGCAATTCCGATGGTATTGGCTTTGGCATTGATTCCGGGAAGCCCCGGTACTTGAGCTGCCGGCAACTTTTCATAGAGGCCGTCACCAGTATTCCCCGGATGGCTTGGTTCGGTACACCCAATGCACCCTCCCCCACTTCGAACACACCAGTTAATGCCGCCTAACCACCCCCGGGTAGAAATATCACAATGAGCGATGGGTCCTTTACACCCCAATTCATACATGCACCCCTCATCACTAAAGTCTTTGGCAAACTGTCCCTTATCAAAATACTGTCTCCGCTCACAATTATCGTGAATAATCCTATGGGGACCGAAAAACATGGTTGGCCTTTTTAAGCTATCGAGGTTAGGCACTCCGAAGAGTAACACATGAGCAACAGTACCTATCGTCCAATCAGGATGAGGTGGACATCCTGGAATATTAATGAGAGTGGCATCAGGTAGTATCTCTGAAGCAGGTTTTGCTCCTGTGGGATTGGGAGGAGCAGCAGGTATATTACCCCAGGAGGCACAACTCCCCAACGCAACTACTGCCTTAGCTTTCTCACCCATGGTGCGTACCGCTTCGAGCATAGTGATGGGTTTACCTTCCTTTTCCCCCACGTAGCAGAAATGACCATCGTGAGCCGTAGGGATAGAACCTTCTATCACGAGGATGTAATCACCAGCTCGATCGGCAATTGCCTTTTCCAGGATACCCATCGATAACTCACCTGCTGATGCCATCACTGTTTCATGGTAGTCAAGATTAATGATATCTAAAAGGGTTTCAGTGATATCAGGTCTTCCCGCATTGAGCAGTGAGACCGAACAGCCGGTGCACCCCTGACCGGCAAGCCAGATGACAGGTTGATTTCCTGCTTTTCGCTTTAGCGCCTGCACTACCTCGGAGGTTAAAACACTTGACACCCCATAGGCTGCTGCGGAACCGGCACACAGTTGCAGAAATTTCCTTCTGGTGAGCTTCATGACCTCCTCCTTTCCTGTTGTATATAGTGCTCTCTAAAAATTCTTTTCCGAGTAACATATTTCCTTAGTCATTGCAAGATTTTTCACTTTGAAATGAGAGGAAGTTTGTGTGAAAATATTAATTATGAGAGAAGGACTATTAGCTGATTGAGATGACAATGAACTACTTGACGAACTGATAAATTGAGAAATGCATTATGAGAACGTAATGGCACTGAGAGGTAAAATGTTCCATAGGCATTCCATAAAATTTCCATTTCCCCCGCGATTTTTAATTAATGACGGCAAAGAGAGAATGTAATAAACTACAGGGTTATGATGGAGAAAGGAGAGAAACCCACCCGCTTTTTATGGACAGCGGGTGCGTCTGTGGATAACTCATCAGGTTTTTATTATTTGATAGTGAAAAAATATTAAGCATATTACAATGTAACTTATTGAAAGTGTTTGTCATATTGCTAAATGCCTAAAATACTACCCACAGATTTCATCGACGAGGCGTAGTTAAAAAGTTTTCCCCTGAAAAGGACACATACAATATGTTGATGATCAAAG
>CAYYOQ010000243.1:0-4074 GCA_964473235.1 uncultured Thermodesulfobacteriota bacterium
TACAACAGCATCATCATGGTTCCATAAGCAGCAAGAGATAATCCCGATAACTTAAGTGGATTAATTAAATATCGCTTAATTTAAAAGACTAACTTCATGACTTGGCATAGGATATTTCACAACATACTGTTTATCTCCGCCTTCACCTACTTATTAATGTGTCCCTCAGTACATGAACTTGAGGACCACATCAGACATGATGTTATTTGTAAAGCCGGAACAAAAATACTACAGAAGGACTTCAATAATGGTCTTGATTTCACTCCCCTCAAATTATCAAATAACATCCAAACTGACCTTCTTGTTCAATCTAAGGCTACCCAAAAGTTTATAAACTTTTTACCATCAAATTCTACCTTAAACCTCTTGATTGTATCCACAGTGAGACTTATCCTATGATGTTTTACGCCTTCTTCGTCAACTCTCTGATGCAGTAGTAATTCTTCTTTTCCCATTTATAAGTAAGAGCAACGCGTTGGGTCAAAATGGCTCTAAGAAACAACATTGGCTTTGAATAAGCTATGAGATTCTTCATCTCTGTACAGGTGCCTTTTTAGATGAACCCATATCCAACTAGTTAAAAAATATAGTGGAGGGAATAACGAAAAACATAATTTTAATGAAAAAGGGAGACCATTACAGCATGTTTCTTCAAAACAGCAGATTAACAAGAAGTGTTTTTTTAGTACTTACCATCTTTCTTTTGACCCCGTGGTATCTATTTGGCCAGGAGAATACGTCTGAAAAAACCCTCATCATTTATCACTCTCGAACAGGAATAACAAAGCTTGTCTGTGAAACACTTCAAAAACAGCTTAATGCTGATCTTCTAGAAATAAAAGATGCTAAAGACCGTTCTGGAAGCGTGGGGTTTTTTAGTGCAGCATACGATGCCTTTCTTCATAAGCACACTCCTATCCAACCTGGACAGATCGACTTATCACCCTATTCTTTCATTATTGTAGCCTCACCGGTGTGGAGTTGGAATGTGAGTACCCCTATTCACACCCTGTTTCAAAAGAACAGGTTTGATGGGAAAAAGCTCGTGCTTATTACCACCGCCAACATCCATATAATGAAATATGAGCAGCATGGTGATGATGCACCTTTTATTAAAAGATTCCTAAGAGACTACCTCAGGGGGAAGAGAAAGGCTGCGGTGTCTGAAGTCGTCAATGCGGGCGGTGAGTTTGTGCGACATTATCACTTTGAAACAAAAGGGAAAACCAGTGAGCAGGTTAAAGAAGAAACTTTAAAAATTGTGGATGGTTTAAAGGGGGCCATATCTCAAAGTGGACTTAAGGTCGTGAGCAGCAGTAAGTATCAGCACGATACGCAGATGTAGTACTGAGAGCATACAATAAGTGACCGGTCATTGCAAGAAGCGTCGCGACGAGGCAATCTCAAGCGCAGCGATAACATAGGGTTGCTTCGCTCGCAATGACCATTCGTGGTGTTGCAACCTAGCAAGTGCTCTTGGTAATAATAAATTAATGAGAATCCGGGGAAACTCTTTTCATTAGAAATCCCTACCTCAGCAGTGCGGTGATTATGCTGATCGGTTTTTTCGCCAGTCTATTGTGGTTAGAGCAGGAACCGCTTCCCCTATTACAAATGATGCTAAAGAAAAAGCTATACAAAAAAGTTATAGAAGAAGAGTTAAATTTCATTCAAAGTTAATGGGTACTGCTAAAGAAAAAGAACTGCGTGCGATTAAATACAAAATCACAATAGAGTAAAAAAACAACTGCCGCAAGGAGAAAACCATGAATCACTATGGAATGTTAACTACACAGAAAAATACCTCAATTGGTTTAAAAGGATATAGAGTGTATACGTTAATGCCCTTTTTAATGCTCACTATTTTTCTCGCAACACCTTCTTTTTCTTTTGCCCAGCAGCATCAGGGAGCGAAAATACTGATTCTCTATTACTCTCTCACAGGAAATACCAAAGCTTCCTGTGAAGCATTGCAGAAGATATTAGGGACAGACATACTTGAGATAAAAGACTTAAGGAATCGCTCGGGCAAATGGGGATTTTTCAAAACGGCAATTGCTTCCCTTATAGGCAGACCTACTAAGATTGAGCCCGAGCATCCCAATCTTTCCTCATATTCCTTCATCATCCTTGGTTCCCCGATCTGGACTGGTAAATTGAGTATGGCCATCCGCACCCTGGTTGACAGGAATAGGTTTGATGGAAAAAAAGTAGTGATTTTTACCACTACAAATGCGTATGAAAAGGAGAAGTACAAAGAAAAGAGTAGAAATCTGGTCAGAAGAGCCGGTGGTGAAGTTGTAGGATACTACCAAGTTCTGGCAAGCGAAGAGAGAGAAGGCAAAGATGTAGCGAGAAGTAAAGAAAAAATCGTTGAAGATACCCTTAAGTATGTTCCCGAGATACAAAAAGCATTTTTCCTGGTACCATAAAGTGATGGTTGCAATTATTCAAAATGAACATTGGTGTAAGGTAGCTGAATTGATACAAAGGCAAAAAAGTTGGAACCAAAGCGTTTCCTGATGCACCTTATGGAGCCTTGGCAGGATAGTTTATTATGAAATACTCCTACGTAAATAGAAAATGTGAACTAGAGGATTTTAATTTTGATTTACCATCTGAGGAAATCAGTGAAGGAGTGCATTCCCCATTGATGCTCGTAGATAAGACTCCACACCTTGCTGAAAGTCTTTCTTCATCTATTGTGCACTCTGATGACATAGGGGGTGAAATCTATGAGGAAAGCGGTGAAGAGCTCCATTCTGATCAACATGGTGAAGAACCTTCTTCGTTGGTTATGTATTTTAAAACGATACACAGGATTCCCCTATTAAGTGAGGCAGAGGAAAGGGGATTAGCAAAGCGGATTAAAGACAGTGAAACAGAATGTAAACATCTGGTAATACAATGGCAGCATCTTTTTAAAAATGAATTTTTGGGAATGTTTTCTGCCACGCGCAAGAAAAAAATCAGAGACATACTTCAACTGCGTAATGGTTCTTTCCACCTTTTTGATGACCTCGTACAATTGGAGAGAGAAAGAAAGAAAATTATTCGCGCACTAAAAAGACAGGCCCCTGGCTTTAAAACTCACGAGAGGTTTCAGGAAGAACTATATAAGGTTGAAGCAGAGATCTCCAAGTGCATGGCGAACATAAGCCTCAGTAAATCAATCAATAATAGGCTGATAAAGAATCTGAAAAGAGTACCTCATAGCAAAAAAGATGCGGAAAAGCGCCAATCAGTTGAGCAGGAGTTAAGAAGCATACTAAAGGAAACTGGTGAGTTATCGGAGGAAATTAAGGAGTTAAAAAAAGAATTGGTACATGCCAATCAAAGGTTAGTGATTTGCATAGCTAAAAAATATGCCCACCATGATCTCACATTGCCTGACTTGATTCAGGAGGGAAATCTAGGTTTAATGAGGGCTATTGACACCTATGATTATCGGAGAGGACATAGATTCATTACCTATGCAACGTGGTGGATAAGACAAGCTATTATTAGAGCACTTGACTGCCAGTCACGAACTATCAGAACACCTGTTCATATCAATGAAAAATTTAAAAAGATTACAAAAATATCACACCAATTACTCCAAGAGTATAAAGGAAAACCTTCTCTTGAGAATATTGCTAAAGAGACAAACACTCCCCTAGAATCTATTGAAAAAGTAATAAAATGTTTTAATGATACCATATCACTAGACACCTGTATTGATAAAGGAGGTAATGATGTAACCACTCCACCTTTAGGGTACCCGATGCTATCTACTTTAGGAAAGGTAATCTCCTCAGACTTATCCCAGCACATTGATCTCATGTTGTCCGATTTAACCCTTCGAGAAAGAGAAATTGTTAAACTGCGCTTCGGTATTGGAGTTATCCATGATCACACTTTAGAAGAAATAGGGGAAAAATTTCATTTGAGTAGAGAAAGGATTAGGCAAATTCTAGAAAGAGCACTGGATAAACTGAGAAACCCCAAACATATGATACAATTAAAAGAATTTGTAGATTTCAACTGATGTATCAAAACAATTTTAAATTATAGCCGAATGAACTATAATCACGC
>CAYYOQ010000244.1:0-2268 GCA_964473235.1 uncultured Thermodesulfobacteriota bacterium
TTGCCTGAAAGTCCTGGACTAACCAATTCTATTTTATGTAGCATAGAATGATCTGTAACCACAATATACCGTAATATTTGGGCATTTCCAGCAGAAGGTGCCCAAATCGCAGCCTGTAAAACAAGATCTCTTAATTTATCAATATTCACTAAATCTGATCGATATGCTCTAATGCTTCGTCTTCCCTGAATAACCTTTAAGATTTCCATATCTGGACTTTAACCTCTGCAAAAATAATTAAACCAGTAATAACAACAGTTCGGGGATGAATTCCCACACTCTCCAAAGCTTTACTGGCGATTTTTACCATTGGGCTATCTTCAGAGATACGGTTAGCCCTCTAAGATAAATTTAAAACAACCTCAGCCTTCGCTCCCATTGCTCTATGTGTAATTACCACCTCTAAAGGAGGAAAATAATTTGCATATTTTACCGCTGATTCAATCGGAATCTGAACCATCTCACACAAATTACTACCATTCGTTCAACTTGAATAATAAGCAAGCTCCTCTCATCCTATTTACAAGAGGAGGAAGTGTGGACCCCCTCCTCTTATAAAAATATTCCTGACTTAGCCTTCTATTCTCCACTGATAAATCTCATGTCCTTGAACTGCATGCGTAAACCGGGCATAAGGTTGATCTTTTCGCCAATCTCTGCCGCTTTCGCAGCCGGCCACATTAGGTACTCGGCTTGGTAAGCATGACGCTGAGGCATCTCCACAGCAACGATATCCAAAGCAAGATCTAATATTTTTCTGATAATAGCTCTATACTTCTGATAGCGCTCATTTGTATCAAGAGTAGCAATAGCCTCCTCGATCATAGAGTCAATCTCGGTTTGAGTGGCATCATCTAACCAGTGCATATTAAAGAAGGTGCCCCGGGAGCTAGAATGATAGACTTGATATAGAATTGATCCGGCTTCAGGATATGCAAGAGAGGATTGAATCACGGGGAAGATATGGGGAGTGGTATCAGGATTGGCAGCGGCATCTACAAACAAAGTCCAACTACTCTTTACAATATTTACCTTAATGCCAATTTCCTGGCAATTACTCTGAAGTAATAAAGAAATCTTTTCTTGATCAGGAACTACAGAATTCCACCAGAACTCAATGGGATATTTATCCAGTTGCGTGGCATATGGAGATTGTGCTAACTCAGTCTTAGCTTTTTCCAGATTTCTTTCCAGTAGAGGTAGTGATGGATCTCCACCTGGGATAACAGGGCTTACCGGTCCCCGTGCATGCTCAGAAGTGGGTAGAATTTGCTCCTTACAAACGTCATAACTGAAAATATACATTACTGCTCGGCGGAAGTGGACATCATCAAATGGTGGTTTAGAAGTGTTAAACATAAGACACAAAGGTGCTCCCGTCCGTAGATTGGCTACCTTTACGCCAGGTAGTTTGCTCATAGCATCGTAGTTTTCTGTAGGCTGCCATTCGTCGGTAATCTCCAGTTCTTTTTTTGCCATTAGCGTGCGAACAGTGACAGGCTCAGTCACACCAATGATCTTGAAGGAATCGGGCGCATCCTTATCTATTTCCTGCCAATAATTTGGGTTACGAACACCAATCACGTGTTCCGCAAGTCTAACTTCTTCAACCATATAAGGCCCAGACCCAGCATCGTGCGTGAGTAACCAATCCTTCCCGTAGTTGCCGAACTCTCCATACGGGCCTTCTTTCTTGGCATTCTCCATTACCTGCTTCTCGTTGAGCACGGCTACATGTGCAAGATAGAGCAGGAAAATTCCTATTGGACGCTCAAGGGTGATTGTTACTGTTTCCGTATCCAGTGCGGAGACGTTTTTTACCGCTCCACGGAATAAATAACCCCAACCCTCTCCGATATCGATCATTCGCTTTAAACTAAACACAACATCACTTGCTTTCAACTCATCTCCGTTATGGAACTTGATTCCATTATTAATTTTAAAAGTATAAGTAAGTGTATTGGCATCAAATTCCCAGCTCTCGGCCACTCGTGGTTGAGGTGTACCGCTATCGTCGAGAGTTAACAACGTATCATAGAAGTTGTGAGTACACATTTCTGCAACGTTATCACTACCTACAGCTGGGTCAATATACACCGGCCAAGATTGCACAATACGCACTATCTTTTCTCTTGATGCAGCAGATGCTGCGCTAGTTGACATTAGTAATGTTATAAACGTTAATAAAAGGATCAAACTAAGTACTAACACAAAACTCTTTTTCCAGTTAATCATTTTAAAAACCTCCTTTTTTCTAGATTTTCCTTA
>CAYYOQ010000244.1:2368-4062 GCA_964473235.1 uncultured Thermodesulfobacteriota bacterium
TTTTAAAAACCTCCTTTTTTCTAGATTTTCCTTACAATCTCAATTGAAACGCTTTTTGAAGGGTGGAATTGGGTAAGCTTTTTTACTCTGAGCTAAACCCATAGTGATTAAGCTTTCGCATAATTTTATTGCAGCAGCAGCAGGTACTACAATAGGAACGCCTAATTCCTGAGATGCCTTTTCTTTAACTCCCAGCATGCTCCCACAACCCAATACAAGTACATCCGCACCCTTCTTAAGCAATTCGGCTCCCACTTGAAGTAAGGCTTTTAGCTCTTTCTCTTCTGAGTCAATTAAACTTAAGACCGGAATCCCTATAGAACGAACACCGACACACTTATGATCTAATTCATAAACCTTTAAATTATCGACGAGGTAAGAACCTGCATCCGGAGGACCTGCGGTAACAATTCCAAATTTTCTTCCAATTAAAGCTGCCATATAAACACTTGCTTCTCCAATCCCAACGACTGGTATCTTTACTCCTTCTTTTGCTGCTTTTAGACCCGGGTCGCCAAAACAATAGATGATCACTCCATCGTAGCTTTCCTGTTCTGCTTTTATTACTTCCTGAAGTGTGGGCAAAGCACACCAGGCTTCATCAAAATCGTTTTCGATAGATTCAGAGCCATTCTTAATATTAACAACATCGATTAAAGTAGAATCTTCTTTGTACTTGTATAGTTCAGCAAGAGCTGGTTTATTCCATATTGAGGTTGCTACAGGGAGAATTAATTTAATCCGTTTCATACCACCCTCCTATCACTTCCCTAACTTCTTCGATAGCTCTTTCAGCCCTGACTCGATAAAAACACCCTTATCTAAGATTTGAACACCATCCAGCCAAACAGAACTATTCAGGCAAATACCATCAGAGTGAGAGGGACCAGAAATTCCACCAGGGATCAATATTGGTCCAACATTACCAATACCCCATTCCGTTGCTCCCCATATGCGTTCATCTTCCACAATGTCACCGGTCAAACGCGCATTAGGATGGACTCCATAGGAAATGTGGGCAAGTTTAAACATTTGAGAATGGTTGAAGCTTTTTAGCCAATTTTCATATTCCGTAGCTTCTTTACCACCTTCAATTTTAACAATCGTACCATTTTTTATGTGAAGCACCACTGGTTCTCGTAATACACCAACAATGGGAGGAACTATTGATCCATCGAATACAATAGCTCCATTGATTGTTTCTAAGTCTGGAGCCCAAGCAATTTGCCCAGGTTGCATATGGGAATCAGGAACATCGTATCGACCACATTCTAAAAGCACTGGATATTCTGGATTATTATCAAATTCGACATCGGTCCCTGCTGGGGTAGTAACTCGTATATGCTTAGCGTTTTTAGTAAGTTTTACCAGATGAGTCATAAATTTCTCCAAGGTGGGAAAATCTACTCTACCAATCAATCTAACCATCATATCCGCGTTCATACCGCAAGCGTTTAGATATCGGAGCTTAGGATTTTTAGCTGTGGCTACATCATAAGGAGTCGAATACAAAAGCCATTGATTGTTGTATTCAATCCAAGCATCCGTCTCTACGAGGGCAGCTGTAAGAGCTTTCACGGGAAGCATAGGATCTGCTGCTTTTCCCACGCCCAATGGTGAAGCTGTATAAATAACCATAGGTTTAGCATCACATGCAAAAGCGGCTCTGGCCGTGGCATCGACAACCCTATCAT
>CAYYOQ010000245.1:0-4042 GCA_964473235.1 uncultured Thermodesulfobacteriota bacterium
ACAGAGAAGGAGATCAAAAAACCGGAGAAGGAAATCAAAGAGCCACCGGTGAAAAAGCCGAGGATGCGGATTATTGAAACTGCGGAAAGCATGGCGGCGCGACAGCGCGATATCTCGGTATCTGAGTTCTTTGCTAAAAATCGTCACCTGCTCGGCTTTGACAACCCGCGTAAGGCACTGCTCAATGCCGTGAAAGAGGCAGTGGATAATTCGCTTGATGCCTGTGAGGAGGCAGGGATACTCCCTGATTTAGCAATTGAGATTGCAGACCTCGGCAAGGACCGCTTTAAGGTAGTCATTACCGATAACGGTCCCGGTATCGTTAAGCGCCAGATTCCTAATATCTTTGGAAAACTTCTCTACGGGTCGAAATTTCACCGTCTTAAGATGAGTCGGGGACAACAGGGTATAGGGATAAGTGCTGCCGGTATGTATGGCATGCTCACCACCGGCAAGCCGGTTGAAATTATCAGCCGCACGGATGAGAACAAACCTGCACACCTTTTCCGGCTCCAGATTGATACTAAAAAAAATAGGCCTGAAATTATCAGCGATATGGAGATGGAGTGGGATTTACCCCAGGGTACCCGCGTTACTATTGAACTTGAGGGCAAACACACCCGGGGCAAGCAGTCTGTGGATGAATACCTTCGGGAGACGGTGATTGCCAACCCCCACGTGAGGATAGTGTACAAGGATCCAGAAGGGCAGGAAACTATCTATGAACGATCTAGTAATGAGCTTCCCGAGCATACCAGTGAGATTAAACCGCATCCCTATGGTGTAGAACTAGGGGTGCTCAAATCAATGCTTAGAGATACCAAAGCGAGGAATTTGTCAGGTTTCCTGCAGGCTGAATTTTCACGCGTTTCTCAGCGCATTGCAGAAGAAATCTGCACCAATTCCGTTATCTCACCGAATATCCATGTTGTGAAAATTGGCCCCACCGATGTGGAAAAGCTGATACAGGGAATTGCCTCTACCAAAATCATGAACCCACCGACAAACTGTGTTGCTCCTATAGGAGAAGAGCAACTCATCATGGGTCTGAAGTCCGTAGTGCCGGCTGACTTCTATGCTTCTACCACACGGCCACCAGCGGTCTACCGGGGGAATCCCTTTATTATCGAGGCAGCCCTCGCCTATGGGGGAGGGGGGCAGGAAGCAGATGCCCCGGCGAGGGTACTGAGATTTGCCAATCGTGTTCCCTTACTTTGCCAGCAGGGTGCCTGCTGCGCCTATCAGTCGGTGGTACAGACCAACTGGCGCAACTATGGGTTGACCCAGCCACGCGGGGCACTCCCTCTAGGTCCTCTCACCATGGTGGTGCACATGGCCTCGGTATGGGTACCGTTCACCAGTGAATCAAAGGAAGCCATTGCCGGTTATCCCGAGATTGAAGAACAGATAGTGCTGGCTCTCCAGGAATGTGGGCGCAAGCTTAAAATGTTTCTCTCCCGGCACAGAAGAGAGGTAGAAGCACAGCGTAAGCACGACTACATTGAAACGTACATTCCCCATATTGGCATTGGCCTTAGGGAACTGCTTGAGTTTTCGGAGAATGAGGAGAAAAAGCTGGTAGAGAAGCTTACCGGGTTGCTAGAGCGACACCGGGAAACATAAACTTACGATATTGGTGTGAGATATGGGATATGGGATGTGAGATAGACAAATAAACAAAAATGGAATGTTGCAGGTTGTATTTTGAATAGTGAGATTTTAGATTTATTTGATATTTACTGAAAGTAAAGGAGTCTTATGGTTAATAAAACTTTAAAGAGTTTTACTGAGAAAAAGTCCGCAGCCTCTGTCAGCGCCAAGAAAAGGGTGGTGCGACCTGGGCTTTCTCGCTCACCCGCAATGAGTAATTTAATAGAGCACGCAAAAGATATCTATGGCGATATTAAAAACGGAAGACGACCCTCCTTGACAATACCCATCCGCAGCCTTACCAATGTATCATTTTCACTCCGCAAAGGGTTTTTTACCATCGGCGACAGGGTAAGTAAGCGAACCCTTTCCTATCAAACCATAAAGCCCTTTGCACAAACGGTGCGGATGATGGCGTTTGCCAAATACCTGATTAAGACTGATGACTTTGCCTCCAAGCGTGAGGTGTACTATACAGCCAAAGGTTCAGCAAAACGCGGTGGGGAGACTGGTCAGGCAGGGTGGGGCCCAGCTTCCTTTAAGGAACAGGATGAGTCTGACGCCATCATGGATGACATGGAGGCGATGGTAGGAATTAATCGTGAACAGCTCGGCTTCATTCCCGCTGAGCAGAATGGCTCGGTAGCCGGTGAACTGATGGTGATCGACATTGATCCCGCTACCGGGAGAAAGATCGAGATTGACTGCACCGCCTTCGGGAGGGGAAGCTACTCCATTCCTTCCCGGGTTGAGGGACTGGAATTCCGTACTAAGGCAAAATTTGTTATTGTCGTCGAGACGGCTGCGCTTTTTGAACGGTTGAATGGTCACGCTTATTGGAAAGATAGTAATTGCATTATTGTGGCAATGGGTGGCGTGCCAACCCGTGCCAACCGGCGTTTTGTCCGCCTGCTGTCTGATTCCTGCAAACTTCCGGTCTATGTATTTACCGATGGAGATCCCTATGGCTACGGTAATATTTACCGTACCATGAAGGTCGGTTCGGGAAATGCCGCCCACATCAGCGAGTTTTTCTGTGTACCCCAGGCAAAACTGATTGGTGTTACCCCTCAGGATATTAGAGATTATAATTTGCCGACTCATCCGCTTGAGGAAAAGGACAAAAAGCGTGCACAGGATGCGATTAAGAATGATCCTTTCTTTAAGAATAACAAGCAGTGGGTGCTCGCGTTGCAGGATATGATCAAGATGGGAGTTCGTGTCGAACAGCAGGCCTTTGCGGCACGAGGCCTCAATTATGTAATGGAAACCTATCTTCCGGAGAAATTAAGAAATCCAAGCAAGATGCTTCCTTAACTACGAGAGGTCTGGATTAGAAGGATAGACCTGCGCCAGAAAGTTTTCATGCTAATGGCGAAGGAAGTTGATAAGACTTCTATAGGCAGCAGAAGGAAGCAGGCAGTATAACAGATACGAGGCGATATTATAGTGGGCATCACACCACAGGTCTAAAAAGCTAAGGGGCGGATGACTGAGTTCATAGGGAACAGAGAGGTAATAGACCTTTATATCGTAGTTATTAATGAGGAACTTCATCCTTTCTAATTGAAAGAGCGATGAAACCAATAACGCTGACT
Source organism: uncultured Thermodesulfobacteriota bacterium (assembly GCA_964473235.1). GTDB lineage: Bacteria > Desulfobacterota > WTBG01 > WTBG01 > WTBG01 > CAYYOQ01. The sequence goes on from CAYYOQ010000245.1 coordinate 3,249, forward strand.
GTCCTCGATGTGCTTTTACTAGTTTATAACCTTCTTTCCAATTGCTTATAGTGTCATTAGAATTGGTTTCATAGTATATCCGGTCCGGGGGAATGCCTAATCCTTGCGCAACTTCGGCCATGAGCTTTGAGCCATAGAGGCTGTGAGAGGGTCTGGCCCCACCCGTAAAGATTATATACGGTGCATACCCTTCCTTAAAGAGGTTTACCCCCCAATTGATTCTTCTTATACTCTCACCACTCAGCGAGTGATCTTCTCCAAAGGCATCAAATAGTACTATAATAGCGTCAGCCTTGCGTGGTGTATCAAGAGTGGAGGCAAGGAGGTGGTAGGTCCAAGTACGGGTTACCGCCCAGAAAATATACCTTCCAGTACTATTATCAGGAGAGTGAGCTGAAGTACTGGCTGTGCTATCTTCTTTAACAGCATTGAAGTTATTTGGTTATTTTATTGGAATGAGGCAAAGGAAGGTTTCTATAGCTGCGTTGTTTTAATGAATTGTTTCAGTTTTTCTTTGGCGTTCTCTCTTATAGGTTCTCCGTGACTGGGAAAGATAATCTCAAACTGGTAGTTGAGAAGTTTTTTTAAATTTTTAATAGCCTTTTGCTGATCATGGCAGGCGGTGGGCAGGGGTGGATTGATTTCATTGGGGCCTACCGCGGTGTTCAAGGCATTCTTTCCCATAATACTGTCTCCCACCAGCAGCACTTCATTTTTAAAAAGGAAACAGAGGTTTCCCCTGGTGTGTCCTTCCAGGTGGATAACCTGGAGGTCAGAGGTGAACATCTGGTTGT
>CAYYOQ010000246.1:0-4039 GCA_964473235.1 uncultured Thermodesulfobacteriota bacterium
AAACCCCTGTTTTGGCTCTATTGTCATTTCGACTGAAAGGAGAAATCTCTGAATTAGCATGAGATTTCTCAGTCGCTTCGCTCCTTCGAAATGACAACGATGTAGTGTGAAAGGGTTTTCGTTCAGCCGCTACTTAGGTCGTTTATAAATACCGCCTTTTTCTCTCTCACCAGTTCTTTCTAATGGCTCGATCTAACTACTACATAAATAGCTACTCTTTCTTGTCAAGCCAGAACACTAAGGTTCCGCTTGGAAGCATATCAAATTGAACAGGGCCAAGGGTGTGTTCTTTCCCGTTGAAGGTGAGGGTTGCAGATAGCTCTATTCCCGCAATAGGGGTAAAAAAGGTCCACTTATCCCAGTTAAAGGTAGCGTCGAGTGATACATTGCCCGCATAGTGATCAGGCAGCTCAACGGGGAATTCGATATTCACAACATCTTGGGGAAGAAGAGTGAGGGAGTAATCGAAAGAGCCCGAGATAGTGGGGTTGGTGACGGTTGCCTCACCTGAGCTGTTTCCCTGGAGTGAAAACTCAATGTCAAATGGCCCTTCTGCTATGTATTCATCAAAGGCTGTCTCGGGTACAAGGAGTGCTAAGAGTTGAAGTAGTTCCTCGCGTTCGATGCTGATGGTGAGGGTAGTATTGCTCACGATGGTGGATTTGACTATGCCATTTGCTACCGAGAGATAGACAGCGATTTCAGATTCCTCTATATCAGGTGAAGGCCACCCGGAGACAGTGAGGTAGTGGAGTCCAAACGATCCATAGGGCACGGGGATTTCGAGTGGGTCGCCTACCACGGGAGTTATCAAGAGCGTATTATAGTTATTAACATCATCATGTTCACTAAGGGAGAGTTCTACCACACCGAAGAAGTCGATAGGCTGTGCTGATTCGGTAACGGTGAGGTTAAAGAGAGGAAGGGGAATGAGTAGTGCGGTTGAAAAGGCAATGCTGCCGGAGTCTGAGGTTCCATTAATCCAGAACAGTGCGTTAGTCGTGGTAGGTGCTACCAATAGAAAGATTCCCATAAAAACGGCGATAGTTTTAGTGCCAGATATCTTTTTCATATAATTTGTCCTCCAGTGGTTTAAAAAGGTATGTATATCGTATCGGAATCTGGTCTTAAAACTTTAGTAGGCCTTATGGTAAAAAATGGGTGGAATCGAGGTGTGATAAATTTGATCTGTAGAATAGGTGGATGGGTAGGAGCGAGGGGCAAAGGAAAGGATAACGGAATGTAGAGTTTTATTACTATTCTTTTTCTTTCGGTTCTTCTTTTTCTTGTTTTTCTTTCTCCTCTTCTTTTCTTATCTCTGGTTCTTTCTTTTTTTCTCTCTCATAGTATTTTTTATAGGAGACAGTGAAGTAGGTGGGAGTGATAAGGGAAAATTCGTATTTGGGGAAGGGGAAGGTGAGAAGGTCATACATCCCCGCACCGAGCCTCCAGAAGGTATACACACTACCTGTGCAAAAGCCTTCCAGAGCAGCTGAGGCTGTTTCGATGCCGTAGGGTGAATTTTCATACGCATGTTTGGAGAGCAGATACATATGATTTGGCAGCTCACAAGGTGAGCTTATCAGATTAATTGCACCTCTTCCTAGCTTCATAAAGGGTTTGAAGAAAGAAGCTCTCACCGGAATCTCTTCTGCGAAACAGAGCAAGGGAGTTAAAAACATAAGAATGATCATTGCCTGAATCGTCATACCTTTCTTCACGGACGTTCTCCTTTGGTAAGGTGAGGGTTGCTATTTTTATATCAACATAAGCGTTACTACACAAGAAAAATATTTGGGAGAGGCAGAAAGATATTTCTATTGCAAAGAGCGTGGTGGTTATGCTTTGATACTGCAGCGTTATCAGCTATACGTTTACAACAATAGAAATCCGGCACATGGTCAGAATCATTTTCTTTCAGTGGAAGTTATCTGATATCATCCCTGCACTCATAGTGTTCTTATCCCTGGTCTTAGCTTCGGGAACGAAGGAAACTCTGTATGCTGCGCAGAATAATGCTCCCAGTCAAGAGCTGGTGCGCTTGTTTCAAAAAGGGGATGATTTAGGATTTAAAAAAGTGGAAGGTCCAACCTACTATACCCCTCGGAATCTCTTTGAGTATATAAACGGTGGGGCTGAACTTTTTCTTGGCTATGGGTTTAAGGAGCTGCTGGTGGTGGTGTTTACGAAAGATACACAGCTTCTTTCCCACGCTACCTTGGAAATCTATAATATGGGAACACTTGAAAATGCGTTTGGTACTTTTAAAGCTGAAGCAGGCGGTGCGGCATATCAATTGCCAGGCGGGTCCGAGGGTAGACTCACCCAAGGGTTCCTTCAGTTTTATAAGGGAACGTTTTATGTAAAGGTTTTTCTCTCTCCACCGTTGCATGAGGATAACAAGGTGATTGAGAAAATTGCCAAGAGAGTAGAGATGAGGATTGAAGGGTCATTTTCTTATCCTGCCTTCTTTCAGCTCTTACCTAAGAAAGGCAGGGTCGCAGGTAGTGAAAACTACACGGCTAAGGATTTTTTAGGGCAACCCTTTTTCCAAGGGATTGCCTCTGCAAAGTTTAAAGAAGCAAAGGAAACGTATACTATTTTTATCTCGATTAAGCTTGATCCCAAGGAAGCAGAGAAGGTTTTACAAGACTATAAAAACTATTTAATGGGTGAGAAAGCTTTTGAAGGTGAGTTGCGAGGGGGGTTAAAGGGACTTATAGGACAAGACCCTTACTATGGCACCTGTCACATTGCGATTGTTAAGGGACGGATGGTGGGTGTGCTAGGGAATCCCAAGCATACAGAGTCTATTTTAAAAGGTTTTTAGGGAGGATAGGTTATGGGAGAGGAAGCCCGTTACACTCGGAGAGAATTTATCAAAAGTTCAGCAGTGGGATTGGCAATGGCGGGTCTTCCCGCACTTACCCCTTCATCTTTTTTGCTCTCGTCTAAAACTAATGAGCCGATTGGGTACCGGACACTTGGTCGGACGGGCCTTAAGGTGAGTGTGGTGAGCTTTGGTGTGATGCGTGCAGATAACCCAGGCTTGATCGCTAAGGCGATCCGGATGGGAATAAACCACTTCGATACTGCCAATGCCTACCAAAATGGAAACAATGAGAAGATGGTGGGAGAGGTTGTCAAAAGAGAGGGGGGAAGAAATAAATTGGTTATTGCTACCAAGGTATTACTCCCCAGGGATAAAAAAGCAGGCAGGTTCACTAGTGAAGCCACCAAGGATAGTTTTATAAAAATGTGTGATGAGGGGTTGAGGCGTCTTCAGATGGAGCATGTAGATATTCTCTATGTGCATAGTATCGTTTCGCCTCAGATGGTTTTTTATGAGCCTGCCCTGGAGGCGCTCACACAGCTCAAGAAACAGGGAAAAGTGCGGTTTACAGGGATTTCTGTACACGAGAGAGAGGAGGAGATTATTCAGGAAGCGCTTAAAAGAGATTTTTATGATGTGATCCTTACCGCCTACAATTTCAAAAAAGAGAACCGGGAAGATGTTAAGAAAGCAATTGCCTCAGCGAATCAAAAGGGGATTGGCATTATTGCTATGAAAACTCAGGTGGGAGGGTTCGAGGGGTCGTCACCGGGGCTTAACCCCTTCCAGGCCTGCCTCAAGTGGGTATTAGATGATACCCATGTGGCGTGTGCGATACCGGGTATCACCAATGTGCAACAGCTTGAAGAAAATTGTGCGATGATGAGGCAGCCTGCACTTTCTCAGCAGGAGGTGGAGCAGCTTAGTGCCTACTCAAAGTTTCTTGACGGACGTTACTGCCATGGGTGTAAAGAGTGCGTGGGGCGTTGCCCTCAGCAACTGGATATCCCAGAGTACATGAGGTCCTATATGTATTTGGTGGGATACAAGGATCATGACCGTGCATTAGGAGTCTTGAGCGAGGTAGCGCGTTACTCTCCCGCAACAGTGTGTGAGTTCTGTGAATTGTGTAGTACCTGGTGTTCACATGGAATTGATGTCAAGGGTCGAATTTCACAGCTTCGTACCGTGGTAAGAAGAAGGAGC
>CAYYOQ010000247.1:0-4034 GCA_964473235.1 uncultured Thermodesulfobacteriota bacterium
CTATGTGCACACCTTAAACGGCTCTGGCCTCGCGGTGGGCAGGACGGTGGTGGCAATTCTTGAGAATTATCAGCTGGAAGACGGGAGTGTGGTCATCCCCGAAGCCCTCCGACCTTATATGGATGGCGTTACTGTGATTACCCGCAATTCTAAGAAGCAATGAGTATGGTAGACGAAGGCAAGGAAAAAAGTCTGCGATCGCAGCTCATTGCCTGGATAAAACTTTTTCGCATACCATTTGTCATAGGTCCAGGTATCCTTCCCTTCTCTCTGGGGAGCCTTTTGGCTTTGCATGCCATCCCCGCTCTGAACTGGCCGGTTTTCGTTATAGGTAACGGTGGGGTGGTTACCATACTACTGGTTGCCTTTTTGCTCAATGAGTACTTCGATTATACCACAGACCTTCACAACCGGGATTTTAACCGGTACTCTGGCGGTTCTCGCATCCTCCCTTCAGGGATTATTAGGAGAGAAGCAGTGCTGATAGTGATTGCAGTGCTCATTGCCATTACCCTTCTCGTAGGTCTGGTGCTTCAATGGGGATATCACACAGGCAGGCTGACGTTGGTGCTGGGTGGACTGGGGTTCCTTGCCGGTGTCTTTTATACGGCTTCACCCCTCAGGGGGAGCTACCGGGGGGTGGGTGAATTGCTCATTGGGATAAGCTGCGGCTGGCTTACCTTAGGCGCCGGTTACTACCTACAAACGGGACGCATAAGTCTGGAAGTGTCTTTATTGAGCGTGCCTTTGGTGTGGAGCATCACCGCAGTAATTTTAATCAACGAGTTTCCGGACTATCTCTCAGATAAGATGGACAACAAAAAGACACTGGTGGTGAGGCTGGGTGATACAGGAGCAGCACAACTGTATATGCTCCTCCTGGTGCTTACCTTTGTTTCTATCATGAGTAATCTTATTATTCTTCCTCGGGCCTATCTCTGGTATAACCTGGGTATGCTTGGTGCGATTCCTTTAGTGGTAAAGAATATCCTTGCGATGAAAGCACACCTCTATCGGGATAAAAAAATATTAGAGAAGATATGCGGCAGAACCGCGCTGTTACATCTCTCCTTGAGTGGTGTCCCCCTCATCATCGTGTCCCTTTCCAGGCTCTGATATGAAGAAAATCAAACTCTCTTCACCTGCGGGAAACCTTTCCTCTCTCAAGGAAGCAATTAAGAGAGGTGCCGATTCTGTGTATGTGGGCCTTAAGGGTGCGTCCAATATCAGAAATTTCCCTGGTCTTAATTTTCTTCCTGAGGAGCTGGCAGAGGGGCTCGCGTATGCCCACAAAAAAAGGAGAGAGGTCTATGTAGCGATCAATGCCTATCCTCAGTATGGTGAACTTGCTTCATCTATGCACACCATTGATGAGTGCGCCCGTCTGGGTGTGGACGGGGTAATTCTCTCAGACCTTGGGCTCATGGAGTATGCTCACTACCATTATCCTCACCTTCCCCTTCAGGTAAGTGTCCACGCAGGAGCCTGCAATCATGCCTCAATTTCTTTTTACCAGAAGCACTTTAGTATTACCACGGTGGTCTTGCCGCGGATGCTTACCCTGAAGGAGATCGCCGAGATCCGAGCACTCACCACGGTAAAGTTAGAGTGTTTTGTGCTGGGGCTGTTATGTATTAATAGAAGTGGACTCTGCTATCTCTCTTCCTACCTGACGGGGGAATCAAATAATACCCAGGGAGCCTGCTCTCCCGCACGATATCTTACCTTTAAGGAGCACGATCGTTTAAGGATTTCTCTCAATGGAATTACTTTAAATGAATATGGAGATGAGTGTGCTGCCTACCCCACGCCCTGTAAGGGGAGATATCGCAATCGTGCAACCGGACGGTTGGAATATCTCTTTCAGGCCCCGGAATCTCTCAACCTCCTCCCCCTTCTTCCCGATTTGATTAACACGGGAGTTGATATCCTTAAGATTGAAGGGAGACAGCGTTCCAGGACCTATGTGGCAGAAACCACTAGAATACTGAGAAGAGCAATTGATACCTACTATGATAACCCCTCGGCATTTTCGGTGAGGGAAGAGTGGGTTCATAGATTACATTCTTTCTTTGAGGGCATGGACGATACCTACGGGTGTTATGTAGAAAAATAAGAAAAGGATGTGAGATGTAAGATGTGGGATACTGGATGATAAATTTGAACTATGAAATTTGGATTTTTCGCTCAAACCCTTTAGTCTTTTTCAAGGTGAACCGATAATGAACATCTCCCTAGGTCCAGCCCCCTTGCACTGGGGGAAAGAAAAACTTACGCAGTTTTATCAGGAGGTGGCAGAAGCACCTCTTAATACCGTTTTTATAGGGGAGCTATTCTGTGAGAAGAGAAATACCCTCAGCGAAGAAGAGCTTGAGGATTTTTTGATGCTTCTCCTTAAGAAAGGGAAGGAGGTATACTTTTCTACCGGGACACTCATCACCAATGGTATTCAATGGGAGAGGCTGCGTAAACGTTGTGAAATTTTTCAGGGAATTGAAGCTAATACCGTTGGGATACTAGACTATTTTCAGGGGAAAAGAAAGATAGTAGCAGGTCCCTTCCTTAATCTCTATAATCATCGATCCATTCAATTTTTGGAGAAGTGTGGTATAGCGGGCGTTGTACTACCTTGTGAGCTGCCACACCACTCCGTTGAGTCAATTGTTAAAGAGGTGAAAGCGCCGGTAGAGGTGGTAGCTTATGGAAATCTGCCACTGGGGGTTTCCTGGAGGTGTTATCTTGCCAGGGCTTTTGGGCGTGGGGTAGAGCGGTGCCAATTTACGTGCAGGGATTACCCTCAGGGGATAGAGGCCGAGACTATCGATGGCATGCCCCTGTTTATCGTCAATGGCCCTTATATCCAAAGTGCGTACTCCAGGTGTCTCATAGGGGAGCTGGAGTATTTAAAGGCGATGGGCGTTGCCTCCATCAGGATTATGCCTCAGTACGAGCACACCTCAGAGATAGTAAAAATTTTTCGGGACACTATGGAGTATGGTGTGAGTGCTCAGGATGCCTTTGAGCAGCTTGCTTCCTTCTCGGGCTCTCCCTTAACCAATGGGTGGTTTCATGGAGAGGCAGGGTGGAAGTATGTAAAAGAAGATCAGGGATGTAGTGTTAAGGAGTCTAAAAATTATCTTTCACCTCACCACAATATCTGCTAGTATAAAGAAGGGTAAAAGCTATGCCATTCATTGAATTTACCGCAAAGAAGACCAAGAATTTAGATAAGGTAACGGTCTCTATCAATAGGGGCGGGAGGATGGTGTTTTCCCAGCGCTGCTATGCGGATTATCTCAAGGGATTCAATTTTATTAAACTCTTGTATGACCCTGATAAAAACGTTATTGGCATAAAGCCAACCAATGAGGAATCACCTCACGTCTATACCGTCAAGGTAGGACGGGATCAGAAGAATGCGTACATTTCATGTATCGCCTATTTTAAGTACTTTAAGATTGATGATACCAGTAGGAAGATGGATACCCGATGGAATAAGGACTTGCTGATGCTTGAAGTGCGGGAGGTAAAGAAGGCTGATAGTCAGAAAACTCTCTTTGATTAGGAGGCACTCTTTATGGAGGTAACTAAGCAGTGTCCCTTTTGTGCAGAAGTGATTAAGGCTCAGGCAGTGATCTGCCGATTCTGTCATTCCAATCTGACCGGTACCCCCAAGGAGAAGAAGGGGAAGTTTGTGAGGGTAAAGTTGAAAACACGGGAGAAGGTATACTATGGTGATATCTTCATTCCTTCCCACTTAAGCAGGGTGAGTGACGTGATCAATGATGAGAGGCATTTTATCTCCCTCTCTGATACCAAAGAGGAAACCAAGGCTGCTGAGATTCATATAGGGTTTCTCGCAATCAACAAGAATGTGATTGAGTGGATTCGGTTACTTGAAAAAGAGCAGGAGACTGAGAAGTCAGATCTGCTCTCTCGCCCCATTTTCGATGAGTGAGGTGGTAAATAATTTTTTAGGGTGTGGAGGGATGGCCGAGTGGTCTAAGGCGGCGGTCTTGAAAGTCGGTTTCAGG
>CAYYOQ010000248.1:0-4002 GCA_964473235.1 uncultured Thermodesulfobacteriota bacterium
CCCACAAATTCTATATGTTTAGTTTACTTGAGTCAAGCGGATACCCCAATAAATATATTTGACAAACTTAACCTAATTATTATATTATGAGCGCTCTTGAAAAGCATGGAATATTGGAGGTATAGTTTGTGCCAATTTATGAGTACGAATGCTTAAGCTGCGGGAAAAACTTCGAAATTATACAAAAAATTACTGAAGAACCTATTTCTACTTGTCCCTCTTGCGCGGGAAAGGTAAGAAAATTAATATCTAACTGTTCCTTTCAATTAAAGGGAACAGGCTGGTATGTAACTGATTATGCAAGAAAACCTGATAAGAAGGAGGACAAGAAAGAAGCAAAAGTTGATAAATCAAAAGAAAAAGGGGAAAGCATAAGCAACGCCAAGGACACCCCCCCAAAAAAAGCAATCAATGAGTGATGGTGTAGGAAGTTGACCCATGGTCTAAAAACCTACTGATGTAAAGGGGTATTTCATGGAACCTATTTTAATCTCTGAATTTCAAAAGAATAAACTGGAAGACTTCAAACTCTTTATCACCGAGTATCAAGGCCATACTTTACTAGATTTTAGAATATACTTTAAAGATAAACAGGGTGAAAGCAAACCAACAAAAAAGGGAATCACTTTAAATGTAAAGTTCTTCCCTGAGCTTAAGCAAGCATTACTGGATGCTGAAAAGATATTAAAAGAAAAAGAGTTCATCTAGCCCTCCTCATCGCCCTCATTCCCTAGTATCCTTTCACAGTGGGGGCACTTCTCGTTTTCAACTGATATTTCTTGCCCACAATAGGGACAGCAAATATTCTCTTCTTTTTCAGACATGCTCACCTGATCACGTTCAAAAATCTTCTCCAAAGCATCAATTATCTCCCTTGCCCTCTCTTGTTTGCTCTCAGGAACCCTCACCTCTCCCCATCCCTTCTGAGGAATGTAAATGCCGTTATACGCCGTATCGCTGAAACTCCTTATCAGCACTGGTATCCCTTCTTTCTCTAACTCACTTTTGATTACATCAGCCTCAAACCTGTCCTTGAGTGTAAACACCTTCACCAGGTATTTTGTCTCTTCCTGGAACTGTTTTTCTTCATCTCTCTTCCTTTGAAACTCTTGCGGGGTAACGAGAGGTTCATTACAATCACTACAGACGTTAACCTCATCTTTATATTCTGCACCGCACTGAATACAGTACTTCACGCTATTCCCCTTTAAAAACGCTTGAATTCTCGAATCTTGGAATTCTGGAACCCTCTTTTGTACTATAGTGAGCGAAGAGATCTAAATTTATTTTTTCAGTCAATATAGTACTCAATCCCCAAGTGGGTAATCTGTTCCTCTCCCATCAGGTAGCGCAATGTGTTCTTAAGTTTCATCAATTGAATAAAGAGATCATGCTCGGGGTAGAGGCCTTCGGCGTGCATGGGACTCTTAAAGTAAAATGAGAGCCACTCCTGGATCCCACTCAGGCCACACCGCTTAGCAAAGTCGGTGAAAAGTATCAGGTCTAATACAATGGGAGCTGCGAGGATACTATCCCTGCAGAGAAAATTTAATTTAATCTGCATGGGGTACCCCAGCCAGCCAAAGATATCAATGCAATCCCACCCTTCTTTATTATCACCGCGGGGTGGATAGTAGTTAATTGCCACCTTATGGTAAAAACCTTTATAGAGTGAAGGGTAAAGATGCGGTTGCAGTATCTGCTCTAGTACCGAGAGCTTGCTCTCCTCTTTGGTCTTGAAAGAGCTCGCATCATCCAACACCGCCCCATCCCGATTACCAAGGATATTGGTAGAATACCATCCGGTAAGCCCCAAAAGACGCGCTTTGAGCCCGGGAGCAATGATGGTCTTCATGAGCGTCTGACCGGTCTTGAAATCTTTTCCTCCCACTGGCACTTCATAGTTATCAGCGAGCTCAACCATAGCAGGAACATCAACCGTGAGACTTGGAGAACCATTGATATAGGGGATTCCGCTGGTGAGAGCAGCATAGGCGTAGAGCATACTGGGTGCAATATCCGGATCATTCCTTTTCAAGCCCTTCTCAAATTTGCTCAGACTTGAGTGAACATCTCCTGGCTTCAGATAAGCTTCGGTGCTCGCACACCAGATCATCACACACCGGTCAATCTTGTTCTCTTTCTTGAAACGGTTGATATCATCTTTTAAGGCATCAATTAACTCCAGATAGTTCTTGTGAGGCTTTACGTTGTCACCATCAAGATTTTTTACAAACTCCCGGCGAAACACCGCCGCGTGCGGCTTCAGCTGCTGGAGGTAAGGTTTTGCCCTCTCAATCAACTCTTTCTCTAACACTGCCGCCTTGATGGCTGCCTGATAGCAGTCATCACTATACACATCCCAGCCAGAAAAGACCAGATCATTGGGGTCAGCAAGGCTGACGAAATCTTTAATCATGGGAACCCTATACTCATCACGTTTCCCCAATCTGATAGTTCCCATCTGAGTGAGTGAACCAATGGGCAAGGACATACGGCTCTTCACTGCCTCCACACCGGCGATCAAGGTAGTACTCACTGCCCCACCAAGGCCGGGGATGAGCACCCCCAGTTTCCCCTTTGCGTTAGGAATCTTTTCCTTCTTTTTTATCTTCTTCTCTTTCATTAATGTAATCTCCTTGTGATCTCTATACGCCCAGTGCGTCTCTTATCTTTTCCCCTAAGTTTCTCCCCTCTTCAAGATACTCCGGATAGTCTCTCACGTGCTGATTTCCTACAGAAGCAATAACCGTACCGATGTGGCGTAACCCTGAGAAATCGAAAAAGCACTTAAACGCCTCCTCTACCTTCTCTCCTCCAAAGGCAGCCTGGGTAACAATAATGCCACCCACCTTATCCACCAGTGGCATGTACCCATGGAATACCATACCGGTATCTTCCCCCACACCCCGGTAGTTGAGACTTATGCTCCTGTCAATCATGTTTTTCATCAACCCAGAGACGGTATAGTAATAGTTAGGGCTTGCCACCACAATGAATTTATTTTCAAGAAACTTATCTAAGAGTGCTGCCATATCATCTTCAATTACACACCGACCCTGCTGCTCCATACAGGCGTGACATCCCAAGCAGAATTTAATGGAGAGATCACTAAGCCAGATAATTTCACTATCAAGCCCGATCGCATTCACCACTTCCTGAAGTAACGCAGCGGTGCTCCCCTTTTTTCGAGCACTCCCGCATATGCCCAGAACCTTCGCCATTATCCTCACTCTTCTCTCTGGCTTCTTCCTAACTTCCGATCAGTGTCTTCATCTTTTTTCCACCCATCTGTGCAATAGCAACCCTGAAGATTTTAAGGGCGGAGGGGTTATCCATGCTCTTTTGGTAGATCATCATTCGTTTTTCTAAGTAATGCACCGGATCTAAACCTATCTTCTCAATATTGGCTTTCACCACTTTCTCTATTTCCTTTAAATCCTTCACCTGCTCCATTCTTCCATCAATTACCACTGATGACCACTCGGTGTGGTCTTGATTCCAGTGATACGCGGTAAAGCACACTTTATTATTCTTCTGAAAAATCTCCCACTTTCTCCCCCTGGGAAACATGGAGAGATAAAGCGTTCCCTCTCTATATACAAATCCAAAGGGTATGCAGTAGGGTGTATCGTTATGGGAGAGTGCAAGCACCCCATCCTCAACCGTCCTGAGTAGTTCCTCCATCTCTTCCTTACTCAAATCTTTCATATCAATCTCCCAATCTATCAAGAATAGTTAGACTGCAGCAATAAATCTCTATTATCATTAAAAAACCTATTTAAGTCAAGCGTATTGAGAGTTAATCTTTTTGTTGACATACAAGAGAAGTTTCTCTATACTTATTCCCATCAAAAAGCAAGTTCTTATCAATCGTATTTAGAGGCAGATAAGAAGGCATACAGGCGATAAGTTTTGTAGAGAGTTTTCCCGTCAATTTGCAACTTTAGAAGGAATATGTTTCAGGATTATAAAATTGCATACATGCGGGAGCATGTAAAG
>CAYYOQ010000249.1:0-3983 GCA_964473235.1 uncultured Thermodesulfobacteriota bacterium
ATAGCGCGTAAAATATTTTCTACATCAAAGGCGTGTTGATTACTTAATTCGAAGTCAATATTAACAGAAAAATAGGTAAAAAATGCCCCCATCACCGCCAGGTAGAGTGAGCGAGCAACTTTTTTTGCATCAACCTTTTTAAACTCACCACAGGTAATGCCTTCATTAATAATGGCACAAAAAGTTTCTATTGAATCATTATAAAATATGGTCATTATCTTTCTAATTTCAGGATCACGGACCCCCATGGAGAGAAATTCCAGGCAGAATTTATAAAAGTCTTCATTTTCTTTTAGTATTTCACCAGCCTTTTTCACCAGAATTCTTATGCGATTCGCCGGGCTATGTTCTTCTTTAATATGTGACTTCATCAGATCGAAATATTTATTAACCCTATAATCAAACAGTTCAAGAAATAAATCCTTCTTTGATTTAAAGTAGTGGTAGATTCCACCCTTGCTCATCTGTGCTTGAGCCGCTATAGTATCGAGGGTAGTGGTATCGTAGCCAGATGCATTGAAGCAATGCACTGCAGCTTTAAAAATGGTATCTTTACGTTTTTCTGTAATTTCTTCTCTTTTCATGAGCAGTCTCTTAAGTAACATACCGACTAGCCGGTATGTTACTATGAATTTTAAGTAATGTCAACTTAAAAAGAAAGATTTTTGGCTAGGGAAAAGGGGATGTTAGCAGTAAGAACAACTCTTTCAATATTGCGCCTCTGTGTTTCTGCGCTGGAAGTGAAAATCTCGAGAGACCAAAAATGCCAGGCTTATGTTCTTGCACTGCACCGATAGATTTATATTTGAGAATATCTTTCTTAGGTAAACGTCGCTGACACGCATAAATCTGATTTCCATGAGTAGCTTTTAATTGACATACCTAATAATTTCTCGTAGGCTTATGTCACGAATTTAATAATGCGGTAACGCGCATCGAAATCATCACTTCAACAGCATACTCACTATCAGCATTCAAGAGAGCATAGTACAAATGTCATTGCCAGGATAGTGAGCTCAGAATCCGAAAGAAGTGAGTGAAACCCTACGGGACCCAGTGTTAGAATTTAGTCAGGTGTGATGTTTTTTCTCACGACCTACAGAAAATGATTAGCTGTGAATGCGTTCCTTGAGGAATTAGCAGAAAAAACAATTACTAAACTCTCTCTTCTGGAAGGCAACGCATCTTAAGGGGAAAGCTGCAATGGTAAGAGTACTAAAGATCTGCGGAAATTATATTGCTGAAAGTTCAAACGGCGCTGGTGAAATACTGCTCTATATCAATCCTAACGAAAGCGAAAAAAAACAACTCGTGGGAGAGATGAAGATTGATGAGCATACCCTTGCTTCTGCGACTGACCCCAACGAGCAGGCGCGGATAGAATTTGAGCCAGATCATACGGCCATCATCATCAAACGGCCAAAATCCTATACTTCCGAAGACAATTTTTTCTTCCGGGTATTGTCAATTGGGCTTTTCAAATTTTCTGATCGCCTGGTGATTGTCGTTGCTGAAGATATACCGCTGTTTGACGGCAAGCAGTTTCAGAATGTTAATTCGTTGCTCGATGTAGTTCTGAAAATGATCTACCGCTCAATAATTCATTTTGTAGAGCACCTGAAGGTCATCAACATGTGTAGTGAAGAGCTTGAACACAAAGTCAACCGCTCGATGGAGAATCGGCAGCTCCTCAACATGTTTACCCTCGAAAAAAGCCTCGTATACTATCTGAACGCCATCAGCACCAACAGACGTGTTATAGATCGTATGAAGGCAAATATAATGAAGATGGGATTTTCTACCGATGAACAGGAACTGCTTGACGACATGGCCATTGAAAACGCCCAATGTTACGAGCAGGCACAGATCCTTTCGCAGGTGCTCTCCAGTCTTATGGATGCGCGTGCATCAGTGGTGAACAACAACCTCAACCTTCTCATGAGGACCTTAACCATCATCATGATTGCCCTCATGCTCCCCACATTGTGGACTAGTCTATTTTCCATGAATGTGCCGATACCATTCCAGAAGGAAGGATGGTTATTCTACATGATCTTACTTCTGGGTGGTACGATGGTGGCATTTATACTCGCCATGCTTAAACTGAGACGTTGGTAAGTCCCCCTCATACAGAGTTTAATACCCATGCTCATTTCTTATTAACTCCGTGCATTTTTCTCTCATCGGAATGGAAGTGTATAGTGGGGATAGCATGAGGTAACATTGGGTGGGTTACTCTTCTAGTCCGAGACCTTTAGTCATTAAATCTATAATATCATAGACAGGCATTGGGTGATTCATCTGTCCCGCTGCCGCAGTAAGATTTATCTCACAGAATGGGCAGGCAGTGACTACCGCTTGAGCGCCCATAGCCATTGCATCTTCAAGTGAAGCCTTCCCAGTTTTTTCAGCCAGTGTACCATTGGTGAAAATACGCATGCCTCCTCCTGCACCACAGCAAATGGTGTTTTCTCTGGTAGCACGTCTCTCTACCAGGGTGATGCCCGGCAAGGCGTTGAGGATGTCTCGAGGCGGATCAAAAATCCCTGAGTGGCGTCCCAAGTGGCAGGGATCATGGTAGGCAACTTTGAGGTTTTGGGTATGGGTAAAAATTAATTTATGTTGTGTAATAAGCTGGGAGAGGAAATCCACCAAATGATATACCTTGGGCTTAAGCGGTATATCAGCCTTCTGGTAGTCAATTTTTAAAGTATGGTAGCAGCCTGCACAGAGGGTTACGATAGTGGATACCCCAAGGTTATTAAACGTAGTGATGTTTCTCGCTCGCATTTCGTAAGCTAAATCAAAGGCGCCAACCCTTCTCTGAACACTCCCGCAGCAGGGCTCATCTTTTCCAAGAATGGCAAAATCAACATTAGCTTTTTTCAAGATCGCTACAGCCTTTTGAGCCCGGGGGATGAGTACGGGATTGGAAGGGATGGTACAGCCGGTGAAGAGAAGAATGTCAGAAGGGTGTTCTTGGATATTAGGAAATGAGAGACCCTTTGCCCACCTCTCTTTGGTCACGCGAGGCAGCCCCCAGGGGTTATCATACTGGCGGGTTGAGGTGATCATGGCGTGGTATGCGGGAGCAATCCATTCAGGGTGTTCTCTTAAGAGGTCAGCCCGCATCGCTTCAACAATCTGAGGGGGATCGGTCAGAGGCAGTCCACTATCCGGGTCTATGATACCGCATTGTGTCAGGCAATTGCCACAGAGCGAGCAGCTATAGATGATTTCGGTAAGCTCCGGGGATGGCACAATCTGACCTTCGAGCAACCCCTGAGCAATGGTGATCTTTCCTTTTGAGCAGAAATGCTCGAACCCCTCAGTATGTTCCCGCACCGGACAGACATAGGGAACCTTTGCGCTCACCTTGTTACCGCAGAGGCCACATTTACGGCAGTTATACACGAAATGGCGAACTTTGGAGAGCTCTTTCATTTCTTGATTTTTCTTCTGGGTCTTCTTCCTGGATGTTTTTGGCTTGTCCATAGGTCTGGGTTTAAAATGTTTTTGGGATCAAGTGAAGCCTTGATAGTAGTATAGAGGTGCTTAAAACCAGCCGGCCAGTAACGGGCATGAAGATTTGACATTAATCCCTGGTTGTAGACGTCAATGGAACCAAGCTGGTGGGCATACTCTTGAAAATCCCTCATCATGGTCTGCACAAAAGAGACTACCTCAGGATTGCCCGCATCCTTAAAGAATGAATCTATTTCCCCGATGAGGGTGCTGGAATCGGAGGGAGTAAAAAATTCCCAGGTTCCCCCATGTTCGAACCCCTTGCGGGTTGCCTCTTCCAATCGTTCATTCCTCCAGACAATCAGTTTAGTGTATACTTCAAGAAATCCTTCACGCGGTAGGGTGAAAGGTAGCCATGCAGGAAGACCGAGCACATTGAAAAGTTTGAGCCAATCCATTTCCATCCCACTCTCACCGGATGTGGAAGAAGTCATTACTTCAGCCATGGCATCAAGCAT
>CAYYOQ010000250.1:0-3971 GCA_964473235.1 uncultured Thermodesulfobacteriota bacterium
TACACAGACCGCATCAAAAGTATGCGCTTTGGCAAGCAGTGCCCCCCTGGTACCCACTATCTGGTGGAATCGTTCTATCCTGCGGGTTTAATGTATCTCGCGGTAGGGCTGATGCGCAATCAGTTTCCCTATAGCCAGAGGGCAGTAGAAGCTGTCTATTCCTGCACCCTCTGCGGGTACTGTCAGACCATCTGCGAAGAATATGTTGAAACACAGACACTTCCCGTAATTGAAGCCTTAAGAAACAAGGCGGTGAGGGAAGGTGTGGGTCCTCTGCCTGAGCAGAGGGTCTACATTGAAAATCTAAACCTGATGGATAATATCCTAGGATGTGCAAAGGAGAAGAGACTTGACTGGTTAAAGAAGTTTAAGGGAACCGTCAGGGACTTGAGCAGGGGAGATAAGGCAGAGGTTCTTTTGTACTTAGGATGTCAGTATTCCTGCAATCCGGGGCTTCAAGACATCACCATGTCAACGGCAAGGCTTTTAGATAAAGCGGGGGTGAGCTGGGGTATTCTGGGTACAGATGAGAAGTGCTGCGGCTACCTGGCATCTGCCCTTGGGTATCCAGAAATCTTTGAACGCTACGCACATGAGGCGATCACTGCTTTTAATCAACTGGGGGTAACCCAGATTGTCACCTCCTGCCCTGAGTGCTACTACACACTCAAAGTTCGCTACCCTGCCGTAGCTCCTCTCAATGCGGAGGTCATTCACTTCACAGAGATGCTTCACCGTTTCACTCAAGAGGGAAGATTTACGTTTAAGAAGAATAGGACCAAGGTGACCTACCACGACCCCTGTTATCTGGGGAGATATTGCCACCTCTATGAAATCCCTAGGAGAGTGATTCAGGCAGTGCCCGGGGTAGAACTGGTTGAGATGGAGAGAAACCGCATGGATGCCTGGTGCTGTGGTGCGGGAGGGGGCGTGAAGATGGGCAACAAGAAATATGCGCTCGCAACCGGTAGAGAGAGGGTTGCAGAGGCCCTCGACTGCGGAGCGGAGCTGCTCATTACTGCCTGTCCCACCTGTATTCAACATTTAAATGATGCCAGAAAGGGGAGGAAGGCCTACCTACCTATACAGGATATTGCAACCTTTGTTGAGAAGGCACTGAAAAAATAGAGGGTTCAGGGGGCAGGGAGTAGTCAATGGTGAATCGTGAATGGTAATTAGTAATGAGTGATGAAAGAACAAGCTTGCCGGCTTTTATAACCCGCAACGTATAGAAAATGTCTATCGAGAAACTTAAAGAAAAAGCGAAAGAAGTAGTGGGAGCCAAGTGGGTCTTTGATGACCCAGTAGATCGCTACCCTTATGGTCGGGATATCGTAACTGATGGGTTAAAGCGCTACACTGAGATGCTTCCTGAGTTCGTGGTGTTTCCTGGCTCCACTCAAGAAATTCAGAAGATCGTGAGGCTCGCTAATTACTACAAGATTCCTCTCTTCATCATTGGGGCAGGGAGCACCCTGCTGGTGGGAAGCATTCCCACCCAGAAGGGCATTACCCTTGATTTCAAACGGATGCAGGGGGTAGAACTCGATTATGAAAACCTCACCGTAAGTGTTGAAGCAGGGGTGTCGGCGCTGCCGCTCTCAGGAGAGTTTAAGAAACTTGTAAGAGAAAAGGGAGTTCGCTACCGTCCCTATTTTGGTGGGGGACCCGGTCCCTCTTCCCATAATGCAACGAATATCCTTACCGGCCAGAATAAACTGGCAGGCTATAAATACTCCATGGGCATTTACTGTGTGAATGCAGTGGAAATGGTATTGCCCGATGGTTCGCTGCTTAAGACCTCTGCGATAGCTGATGAGAAGAGCAAGGGAAGTTTCTGGCACCATGGTCCGGGACCTGACTTAACCTACCTCCCCTTCTTTGCCAACGCAGCCTATGGAATTGCTACCAAAATCATCTGGAAGCTTTATCCCATCCCTGATCACTACCTCAGCGTCTGGGCATACTACGCTGATTTCAAGGCTCCTTTGAAGGCGGTAAGAGAGCTGATGCGCCGTGAGATAGGAAAAGGGCTGTGTATAATAGATTTGTGGACTCACTCTGCCTACTCTTCAGAAACCATTGAAGAGAGTCGCCTTCTGTCAAAACTTGCCCCCAAAATATTTTTAGGATTGAGCATCGAGGGAACCGAGCGGATGGTATCCTATCAGAAAAAGGAAGCCACCCGTATCATTGAAGAGTCCGGAGGAAGGATTGCCCCCAGGGAGCTGGTAGAGGTATACCGGGGTCATGAGGTAAATTCAGCAGGGTGGCAGCAGAGCAATAGTCCCCGCATCCTCAAACATTTAGGCCGTACCCTGGCAGCAGGAACCTATCTCGCAGTAAATGTGTATGAGGAATTTGATGACAAGATAATGAAAATTTTAAGAGACTTAGAGTCTGAACTTGACGGCTACTGGAATCACCCTGAGCCTGGTTTTGGTGAATATGCGGGTGGCCCTCAAACTTATCTCTGTCAGTGGGGGCATACCAATGGAGCAGTTGAGTACATCTTTGCCTGGGACCATCGCTCAAAGAAAAACACAGAGGATATGATCAAAATTGCAAGAGAAATTAAAAGGGTTCCTGATGAAATGGGCGCCGGTCCCCTAGTATTAGGTCGTGACCCATCGCTACCCCACCTCATGGGAACTAACTACCAACTCTCAAGAAGATTGAAAGAAATGCTCGACCCCTTAAACATCATGTCTCCCGGCATTGCCTTCCTAGATTAGAAACTCCCCATTTTCAGCCTAATAAATTACTTAGTTGATAATTATTTTTTCACTTTTTACTTAACAGGAATGCTATAGGATGTCCCTCTTTATGTGTCTTTGACCTTGATATCTTGAGTGCTGAGCCATTTATTTGACCACCATTCAGTTATGATTCTCAAGGCAATCGCTAACCCTAGTAATAACGCGATAACTTTTATAAAGTATGCTACTACCATATATCTTTTACCTCCTAATAGTGATAGCTTTGGTCGGGCAAAAGTGTTCACAATCCCTGCACAATGTGCATTCAGAGGTGAATACCGGTGTGATGATCCATTCGGCTGCCTTGTTAGTGGCAGTGCGGCGTTTTTGAGGATGGGTGAGGAAGATACCGGAGGGACACTGCTCAAGGCATTTCCTGCACTCAAGAGGGTTGGTACACCGGCTATGATCAATGCTAATTTTTATCATTTACCAGAGCTTGGCTAATACAGGGTGTTCTCTACGGGTATGAAGAGTGATTGCTCCCTGCGGGCAGGAAACTCTACAGATACCGCACCCGTAGCATTTGGTAATATCAACCGAGCAGCGCATCTCCCCTAAGGAGTAACGAATGGCAGCAAAGTTGCACTGGGTGAGGCACTCTCTGCACCCTTTGCACGTATCCCAATTGATGGAGGCATAGTATTCAGCTCTGAACATGGCCTTTGCCCCAAGAGTCATTTCTGTGCGAAGGGCTATACAATCCTGTCTATCGCAATTGCAGAGTGCACCAATAAACGGGGTGACAAAAGTCCAGATGGTATGTAGTGCTCCCCTTTTTTCCAAATCACTTACCATGGTGAGTGCATCTTCTGGTGTAACTTTTTCCACCTGCGTTACCTCAGGTCCTGTAGAGTAGTCAGGCCAGAAGTTATCGAGGGGGTAGCCAAACAGGCGGTGAGGATCAACACTGAACATAAAGCAGGCACCTATCTCCTTCCCCTTGGTTGCCTTACGGCAGGCACAGGTAATTCTGGCAATGGTGGCGTTGATCTGAAAGATCTTTTGCACATCTTCCAGGGGAACAACCTGACCAAAGTGTACCTTCTTTAGCTTCCTGGTAAGGAATCTCTTTGCGAGCACGTATAAAATGGAAGATCGCTGTCGCATCTTATCCAGCATGGCAAGTTTCGCCATATCATTCTCTATATTAATTATAAATCTCTCGATCCACTTGCGGCGGCGAAGGTCACTCAACAGGTCAAGGGAGTA
>CAYYOQ010000251.1:0-1865 GCA_964473235.1 uncultured Thermodesulfobacteriota bacterium
AGGCAGAGATTGCTTCACTTCGTTCGCAATGACAATTTCTTTGACTTTTTACGACGTTATCACTAGTAAATGGTAAATAGTAATCCGTGAATGGTAAATGGGAAGTAGGATTGTGGAACACACAACCTGAAACTCGTAACCCGAAACTCGAAGCGTGAATTTTTTATGGTTTAAGGGAGAACGTCGCAATGATCATTGATATCCACAACCATATTACGGTGAAAAGCAGTCCCTACCATCTTCCGGCAGAAGAATATCTTAAGGTAATGGATGAGTTAGAGGTTGAAAAGATGGTGATCCTGGGAAAAGATTACGGGAAGCTGGGTGACCAGCAGCAGTCCAATCTTCCCGATGAAGAGGTTTCTGAGTTTGTAAAAGCGCACCCTGACCGTTTCATTGGCTTTACTGCTGTTCATCCTGAGAGAGAGGTGAGGAAAAATGTAGAGAGAGTGGACCGGGCAGTAAATGATCTGGGCTTAAGAGGGATCAAGCTCAATCCTCATGCCGGGTTCTATCCCAATGATCAGAGGCTCTACCCGGTGTATGAAAAGGCAACAAAGCTGGGTGTGCCTGTGATGGTGCATATGGGTGTGAAGGCGCCCGTTGAGGGGACGCGGGTAAAATACTGCCGGCCTGTGTACCTTGATGATGTCGCCGTTGATTTTCCTGATTTGAATCTTATCATTGCTCATGCAGGATACCCCTGGGTGGAGGAAACTATACTGGTGGGACTCTATGCGGGAAAGGTAATGGTGGATATTTCAACGCTCAATCAGATTGAGGAGGTAATGGGCTTTGAGGTGGTGCTTCCCACGCTTCGTAAGTTAACTGCATCACTGGGGGCACATCGGGTGCTCTTTGGGTCGGATGGCATTTTCAGTATCGAGAAATTGCTTCAGATAGTAAAGAACGCGGAGTTTCTGACTGACAGTGAGAGAGAAAAAATTCTTTATGAAAATGCGAAAAGGGTTTTAAAAGCGAATTAAATTGGCTGACATGCCTTTCAACCTGCCAGCTTGTCATTACTAGATCTCTTTACTCATGACCATTCGCGATTTACTACTCACCTTTGACCATTGTACTATGAAGAGAGCGCCTCAGCTACGATTGGTACCATGAGTTCCCCTATTCGTCTATATCCTTCAACCGACAAGTGAACACCGTCGCCCGAGTTATATGTATCATCCAAAAAGCCCTTATCATCCTTCAGAGATTGAAACCAGTCAGCAAAAAACATATTTTCGTGTTTTTGGGTATATGATTCGATGCCACGGTTGACGGTGGTAACCCTTTTAAGGTAGTGAGCGAGACTTATGGGAGGGATGCTCGGTGCAATCACTGGAATTCCATGTGCTCTGCATGCCTCATAGCCCTTTTGAAGGTTTTCGATAATGATCTCTTCTCCTATCATGCCCAAGTCATTGGTACCTCCCGCGAGGATTACCAGATGGAAGCTCGTGGTTTCTAAATTTCTAAGAAGCCTTCCTACAACGCCCCGTGAGCTGTCTCCACAGAGTCCCTGATTGATTAGATGGTACTCTTTATCAGGATGGGCTGCCGTTAACCTTTGCTTAAGCCAGAGCTGGTATGAAGATTCAGGATTTCCTCCCATGAGCGGGTCATAGTCAGGGTAACCTGCGGTGTGCGAGTCACCGATACACAGTAGTGTAACTGTATTCATGATTAGCCTTTCTTAAGATGATCGCAAAGTCATTTAAATTTATCTTCTTTGAAGTAATAGATCAATTGAAAAAACTGGTGAACAGGGTTTCCCTTATGGTAAAATGTCTTGACATCTATTGGTGATGGGGTGATAGTTCAGCGATATGCGAGATGAGCTATGGGAGGTGGGATGAAAGGTGTTA
>CAYYOQ010000251.1:1965-3949 GCA_964473235.1 uncultured Thermodesulfobacteriota bacterium
GTGATAGTTCAGCGATATGCGAGATGAGCTATGGGAGGTGGGATGAAAGGTGTTATAAGAGTTCCTGAGTCTCAAGCGTAAGCGCTCCTCAAATGCAATGCTCCTCACGCAGAGTGCTCTTCAAGCGTAGCGCTCATTAATCTTTAGGGAAGTATAGCCATGATTATCGACATCCACACCCACCTTTTTGGAAAGGGATGGGTTCCCAGAAAATTCTTCTATGGCGTTGCGAGGTTCATTACCCATGAATTTGCCAAACAGGGCATTCAGGAATCGAATGAGG
Source organism: uncultured Thermodesulfobacteriota bacterium (assembly GCA_964473235.1). Taxonomy (GTDB): domain Bacteria; phylum Desulfobacterota; class WTBG01; order WTBG01; family WTBG01; genus CAYYOQ01. The sequence goes on from CAYYOQ010000251.1 coordinate 2,249, forward strand.
AAATGGGAGAGAGCCTTATGGAGACCAGTAGTGACCCGGAGGGGGAGATGCTTTTGGCGGAGATGGATGAAGCCGGAATTGATAAGAGTATTATTTTCCCGGTTGATTTTGGAATCGGGCTGGGAGAACCTGAAGTTTCTATCGAAGAGGTGAACAGAAAATATGCTGAGCTTGGGCGAAGGCATCCAGGTCGGTTCATTGCCTTTGCAGGGGTTGATCCCAGGCGAAAGAATGCAGTGGACCTCTTTCGTAAATGTAGAGAAGAGTGGGGTATGAGGGGCTTAAAACTCCACCCCTGTGCGGGCTTCTATCCGAACCAGAAGGAGGCCTATCTGTTGCTTGAAAAAGCCTGTGAGTGGAAGATCCCCGTCCTCATTCACTCTGGTTCCATGATGGTGCCCTTGCGGGCAAAATACTCTCAGTCAATTCACTTTGATGATTTGGGAGCGGATTTTCCCGATCTCCCCATCATTGCTGCCCACAGCGGAGGGTTTTTTGGGTATCAGCAGATGATTTCGGTGATGAATACCAAACTAAATATCATGGCAGACATTGCAGGGTGGCAGATTGCTGCAACCAGAAACTTTCCCCTCTTCTGCAGGGCGCTCCGTGACCTGATGGATTTTACTGAACCGGAGAGACTCTTGTTTGGTTCAGACAGTCCCTCTTTTCGCTCAATCATGCCCAACAAAGATTGGGTTAAGCTCATCAAAGATCTACCGAAAAAGGCTGCACCTGGAATTACCTTTAAAGAAGAGGAAATTACCGCTTTGCTGGGTGGCAATACCAGAACGCTTCTTAAATTATCCTAAGTAATACTTTGAGTAGTACGCTTTAAGTGCTTTAACCTTTAGTGGAGGAAAAACAGTGATGGGTGGAATTGGAATGCAGGAGTTGATAATTATCTTGGTTATTGTTTTACTGATTTTCGGTCCAAAGAAACTACCAGAAATTGGTAAGGGATTGGGTAAGGCGATAAGAGATTTTAGAAAAGGTGTCAGTGGCGGGGAGGAAAATGAAATACCCCAGAAAGAAAATGAACCAGATGATGAACAAAAGAAGGTGAAGTGAAGCTAGTGGTACACGATGATAAGGATGATACTAAATAGAAGGGCGATAGCCAGTAAAGGAGGGGCCAAAACTAGCTATCAACCCTTCTTTGACCCTATGTTAAAGGGAGATAAAAAACACCCAAAGGGTCTGTCTTATTCTAACATATTTTTTAAAATCTGCAAGGTGCTTATATAGAAAATACCTGATACTATAAAATGAAACTTCTCAGCGTTGCAACTGAGGGAAGCTGCGATAGATAAAGATAGTGCTATTCTAATTCTTCTCCAACAATCTAAAATCCCCATCCGTCATTTCCTTAACTTCTTCCTTAAAGTAAAGGTAACGGCAACAGATAGGGAACAGCACAGGGTATAGTTATTACACTACCAGAGGAGTTGCAACATGAAAGGAGAAAAGAGAATGTAAGGGGGTGAGCAGAGCATGCGTTTCCCTAGAGTGATGTGGTTATCATTCAATAACACATTACGTTTGAAAATGTATATTCTGGCAACCTTAGTGTGTACGGTATCGTTTTCTGGCTGTGCAACCATTGCCGGTAGAAGATACCATGACGTTAGTATAGCCGCAATCCTGTCCGACATAGAAATAAAGCCGGGGGATATTGCCTTGTGGATACCAGTGGGAGTT
>CAYYOQ010000252.1:0-3942 GCA_964473235.1 uncultured Thermodesulfobacteriota bacterium
CATTTGAAAAAACCGTAAAAAGTATGGCAGAGCAAAAAAGTTATATTGAACTTCTCAAACATCGAAAGTGGCATTTAAATGCAACATAAGAAGAGATTTTAAACAAATATTCTCTTCTCAAAGGCAGTGCAGTTTTCTCCTGATTATTATTTCCCCTCCAACCATCTATCATTAACCTTTCATTCCTGATTTTCCTGCTGTGGTATTAGTGTGGTGGCGAATTCTCAAAACGTGGTTTTTGGTAGTTTTCAAGGTGAGTCTGTAAAACGTGGTAGAAATAATCATATTACTTTCTTCTTCTAAGTCTCTGCCCTTTTCCCTCTAACATTAAGAGCTTCCTTTTCAACGCACTTCCTCCCCCTGCGGAAAATCCACCTAATCTTCCATCCCCTCTCACCACCCGATGGCAGGGAATGACTAACGGGAAGGGGTTTCTGGCGAGTGTACTCCCCACCGCCCGTGAAGCTCCGGAGCAGCCTATCTTTTGAGCAAGACTACCATAGGTCTCCACCGCTCCATAGGGTATGCTCATCGCTTCCCTATACACCTTCCGTTGAAACGAGGTAAATGAAGACCAGGAAAAGGCAGCTTTAAAACGAACCTTTTCTCCGGATGCGTAGCGCCTGATGTTCTCAACTACCTCTCCTTGAGGAGGAATCCGCACACAACCATTTCCACACTCTCGTAAGATTTTTTTCTCAATACTTTTTGGGTGAGGGTATCCCACTTCTATTTTTACCATACGTGTACCTTCATACACTACCCCACACCAGCCGATAGCGGTGGGAAAAAGCGAGTAGGTGAGACCTGCATCTCTGGTGAGTGTACTTTTACCTTTTCTTCTCATCTTTCTTTCCCCCCCTCACACCCTCCCAGAGCAATAACAGTTCTTCACTTTTAAGCAGGACGGCGCAGGTAAAAAATACGATCACTCCCAGCACGATACTGGTGAGAAGTATTACCAGCTCTCGCGCGGGAAATTGAAAAGAAGCCCACAACCTAGCGTGATAGGTACCATACACCACCACACCCATGAGTAAGGAGGAGAAGAGAATCTTAACCGAAGAAAAGATAACCTTCTTTAGACCCAGCCTCCCCAGTCTCACTCTCAAAATCACAAGCAGCACCGTAAGGTTGACCATGGATGAGAGTGAAATGGCAAGCGCTAATCCTGAATGTTTAAGGGGCTTTATTAACAGTACGCTTAACACAAGGTTGACCACAATGGTGAGGGTAGTCACCTTCACCGGCGTCCAGATATCCTGAAATGCATAGAACACATTCACCACCACCCGTGCCCCCGAAACTGCCCATAACCCCAGGTTGAAACAGAAGAGCGCCTGCGCAGTCAATGCAGTGGCCTCCACCGTAAATGCACCCCTCTCAAAGAGAACGCGCACAATGGGAACCCCCAACACACCCAGACCTACCATTGCAGGGATGGTGATAAAAAAGGTTAGCTGTAAGGCATGGGTTAAGGTACTCTTCAATGCCTCAATCTCGTTTTTAGCCGCGTGCTCTGACAGCGCAGGAAGAAGGGCTGTCGAGAGGGCAATCCCAAAGACAGAGACAGGGAATTCGAAAACCCTGTCAGAATAGTAGAGATAGGACACACTCCCCTCAGGGAGAAAGGACGCTATCATGGTGATGACCATCATATTCACCTGATAGACCGCCGCACCCAGGGCAGCGGGGAGCATGAGCTTTACCAGTTTCTTAAGTCCGGGGTGAGCAAAGTTGAACTGCCAGGTGAGGGTAACCCCCCTCCGTTTGAGAAAGGGAACCTGCAGGGCGAGCTGCAAAAACCCCCCCACCAGTACCCCGAAGGCAAGTGTCAAGACGGGTTGAGAGAAAGAGCGAAAGAGCAGCACCACCGACAAAATCATAGAGAGATTGAGCAGTACCTGTGATAAGGCAGGGGCAGCAAAATGTTTTAAGGCATTGAGGATACCCATGCACAGGGCGACTAGGGATACAAAGAAGATGTAGGGAAACATGATGCGGGTTAAGAGAACGGTGAGCTCAAACTTATCGGGGTCAGCGGCGAACCCCCACGCCATCAATTTTACAATGAGAGGAGAAAACACTATGCCCAGAAGGGAAACCAACAGGAGAATAAGCGAGAGCAGGGTAAACACCGCATTGACAAACCTGCTGGTACTTTCCTTCGACTCCTGCACCAGATACCCCGTAAAAATGGGAATGAAGGCAACAGTAAGCGCACCCTCGGCAAAGAGACGTCTGAATAGATTAGGAATGCGAAAGGCAACGAAGAAGGCATCTGCTGACGCTGCGGTGCCGAAAAAGTAGGCAATCACCATATCACGCACATACCCCAGGATACGGCTCAAAAGCGTTGAAAAACCCACTATTCCCGCTGCCCTCACCACCCCCTGAGACTTCATGATCCGGTATCCTTCACACTACCATTACTACCGTAGTGAGATAAAAAACTCTTGACATTGACCGACGATGTGATAAATAGAGAGCTTTCTTAATGCGTTAAAGGAGATTTCACCATGGCTACCCATAAATCTGTTGAAAAAAGGGCGAGGCAAAATCAAAAGAGATATCTCCACAACAGGGCTATTAAATCCTCGATGAAAACCAGGATAAAAGGCCTGCTCACCACCCTTGAAGGCAAGAACAAAGACACCGCAAATGCTGAATTAAAAAAAACCATCTCCTCCATAAGCAAGGCTGTATCTAAAGGGATAATTCATAAAAAGGCTGCCTCGCGAAAAATCTCGCGGCTCACCAAAAGGGTTAATAAACAACTGACTGCGTAAACTTTTACCCTTTCCGTTCCTCCAGGTTCGCTCAATTCCTGCATAAGTCATCAATCAACCTCTCTAGGATGAGCTTTTTAGGAATCCTGCTTGATTTAAGCATCTCGTCGGTGCGGAAAAGAGAGGTGAAATAGGTCTCTGCCTTAGCCAGGGAAAAGGAGTTAGCCTGTCTTAAAAAACCTTTAAGATGAAAGTCACGGATACCTAGCGTGCTTCCTACCTCTGCGGAGGAAACACCTTCCTTGAGCATTTCCTTTGCCTGAGTCAGCATTCGAAGGTGGCGGGAAATGATGGTGAGTATTTTGAGGGGATATTCACCAGCTTCCAATAACCTCTTTAATAGCATTAATGCGCTCTCCTGATCTCTGTTGCCAATACATTCAATCAGCTCAAACACACTGGCTCCTCCCGCCTCGGAGAGTACCTCTCTCACCTCATCCTTTCCAATCACCTTCTTTTCCCCCACGAAGGCAGCAATTTTTTGAAGCTCGCTATAAATGGTCTGCAGATCACTTTCCAGTTCCATGCACAATAGTGTAACCGCATCAGAAGTAATCGTCTTATCAAACTCCTTTACCATCTTCCGAATCCACTCTGCTACCTCTCGTTCAAAGGGGTGATAAAATCTCACCACCTCACCCTTTCGCTTAAAGGGCGTGAGCAGTGTAGCATTGAGGGCAAGTTTCTCAGCACAGAATACGAGGCAGGTGGAGGGTAAAGGGTCAGTAACGTAGGTTGAGAGTTCTTTCCACGATGATGTTTTTAGTTTATCTGCTTCTTTTACAATCACCAGTCTTCGGTCACTTAAGAGGGGAAAGGTGCGAGCGGTATTCATAATATCGCGAGCGCTGCTTTCTCCCGCGTAAAAAGTGGTGAGGTTAAAATCAGCAAGGTGGGACTCAACCACCGTCGCTTTAAGTATACCCACCATCCTATCGATGAGATAGGTCTCTTCCCCATGAAAAAAATAAAGAGGAGCTATATCCCTCTTGTGTAGTGCTCTCTCAAGTTCTAAAGGTTTCATCTATAGTAAATACCTTTTTACATAAATACGAAATCAGAAATCAGAAATCAGAAAAAATTTCAAATGATCAAAGCACAAAATCAAAAACAATGCGAATCAGATGAAATTATGTTTGGGACATTTGAATTT
>CAYYOQ010000253.1:0-3941 GCA_964473235.1 uncultured Thermodesulfobacteriota bacterium
AGGAATGAGGCGTACATGTGCAGTACGCCGCAGTGACGAAGGATGAGTGCAACGCGGCAGATGGACATTGTTCAACAGTCTCCCAGCCTGATTTGAAGTTTTCATGGAAATATGTTCTTAATAAGTAGTGGGGTTATTGAGAGAGAAATTTCTATGAGGAACAGCGTGATGACGATGACACGAGGAGAAATATAAATCATCTTATAGTGCTTAGAAAAACTCAGCATACTGATCGAAAAGCTTTATGAGCAGTATCCGCTCGTTGATAGACTATATATCATGAGAGACAAGCTTGAATTATTGCATCAGCAAAATTATTGCAGAGAGAGGTGATCAGCTATGGCAATTACCATAAGAAATATACCGTTTTATTCTGTCGATGAATTATCCCAGATGATTAAGGTTACTACGGTGACCATTAGAAATTATCTCAAGCAAGGGAAGATTAAAGGGCGAAAAATAAATGGCAGGTGGATAATATCAGAAGAAGATGCAAATAAACTATTAAGAACATTCTAACCCCTTAATTTTCTGGCGGGCGATGTGGAATTCTTTAACCGCCCCCACTTCAATCAATTACACTATCATACTCACCACCTCAACCTTTTATCACTAGCTTACCCCCCACAGAGACATACTCCCCTACCTCACCTTCATACATACAGGTAAGCTCGAAATAATAGGTTCCCTCGGGCATTCCCTGCGGCGGGGTTACGGTAAGCACATAAGAGGTAGTTTCGTGAGGTGAGAGCTCAAAGGTACTATCACCTGGCTCCATCCAACGGGTGGGAGCGCTCAGCCCTCCTACCCGTACACGCGCGCGCTCAAACCCCTGGTTCTGAACGGTAACGGTAAACCGGGCAGAACCGTTTTTGGCAATCTGCTGGTTGGGAGGGTCAATCCATAATCCAAGTGGTTTCACGGTGACCTCTCTCCCGCTGCTAACCGGAGCCATCATGCTGACAATGCCGCCCACCATGAGGTTGGGACCGCAGATCTTGTCCCGCTGAGTAGGCTCCCAGTTTCGAGTAAAAGAGTGGAAGACACCGCCGTTATTTTGATCAAAACACTTTTCCTCTATTACCTTTACTGCATCTATAAGCTTTTGCTGGAATCGTGAAAATCCAGTCAGCCGATATGCAACATTAAGTGCCAGTAAACAGGTCACCTGGGTATCGATGCATTTTGCATCTTGCACCGGGCGAAGGGTTTCTGTCAGGGTGGTGTAAAACCCACCATGATCTCTATCCCAGGCATGCTCCATAAGCAGATCCGCAATCTGTACAACCTTTTCTCCGAAACGAAGTGCCTGAGTGTTAATCGGGTCTGTAATTGGTGCCGGTCCACGGTATGAGTAGACCGAGGGGTATGGTCTGCCCGTATAGGCATGGCTCCCCTTACGTGGACCCCATAGGGAGGGACCCATATTGTGGTAGTGAAAATACAAGGTGAGCGCGAGCAAGGCGAGGTGGGACACCTCTTTTTCCTTTACTGCAGGCTTCCAGTCTTTGGTAAAGGTAGTAAAGAAACCTCCGTGTACCTTGTCACAAGCCTTTGCGAGGAGGAGCTCCCCAAATTCTTCAGCCCGCTTTTTATGATATGCTGCCTTTGCTCCCAGGGGGGAATCCATCCCATCTTTCCATGACCCATTCAGGTGCTGAAGCATGGTACACTGGGTAGCAAGGTCCTTGGTATCAACCGCACTACTCCAGTCCTCTTGGTAGAGAGAGAAAAATCCACCGTGTTTTTTATCCCAGGCGTTATCAAGTGCGATGTCAAGAAAATCGAGTGCCCTACGCAGGTAGTCATCATTTTTACTTACCTCATAGAGGTGCATGAGCACACCAAAAAGTTCTCCAGCCTCGCCAAGACTTTTTTCCCTCTTAATAATACGCCAGTCTTTATCCGCGGAGAGAAAATAGCCACCACCACCTGTATCCTCAAACCGGTTGATGACCTCACCCACTACCTTTTCAGCATCGGTAATGGTTTCGGGATCATGGCTGATCATCGCGCCAATCACGTGAGTGCGGGCAGCCATAAATTGGTCTAGAGCACGCTTTTCATCATCAACTATCTGTGACCAATCCTCTGATACGGCATGAAATAAACCACCCTTTTCCCTGTCTTCAAAATATGCTTGAAACATAGGATGCCCCCTCTCTTATCTTATGGTGAGGTGAATAGTATTCTATGGTGAAGGTTATCGTGAAAACATTTCTATCAATTCTTTCTTCCGCTTTACAGTGGGGAGAGTATAGGGACACCTTTCCTCACATTGACCGCACTCTTCGCACGCCTGGAGCCAGATTAATAAACTCTTCCCCATCTCCTTTTTCTCATCCGGAAGGTCCTCGTAGCTGCACCCCTTCACTATTTGCCAAAACACATGAATCATATCGGGAATGTGAATATCATTGGGGCAGGGCATACAGTAGCTGCAACGCCGGCAAAACTCATTTCCTAAAGATGCAACTTCTCCCTCAAAACTGTTAAGCTCCTCCCGCGTCAGTGTCGTTTCACTCTCCGCACATTTAAGATTCTCCTTAAGTTCATCGAGATTCGAAACACCATTTAAGATTACATCGAGATCAAAGGAGTTAAAAAAGTTAAACGATTTCTCGATATCTCTTATCGCCCCCCCGGCAAGTGGTTTCATCACGATGCTCCCACTATCGTGAAGCCTCGCGAGAGGAATTAATGCTGTCTCCGGCTCCCGCTCAATCACATTAAAGGGAAACATCACCGTATCAAACTCACCAGTTTTAATCAGCTCCATGAGCACACTCACGTGGTGACTGGTTACTCCAATAAAACCAATCATACCTTCATCCTTCGCTCGTGTAAATGCTTCCAGTGCACCTCCTTTTCCCATGACTGTGGAAACCTCATGAGGATAGAGGGCGTGTACCTGATAGAGATCAATCCTATCGGTCTGCAGTTGCGTAAGGCTCTCCTCAAGATCTGCGAGCACATCATCACGTGTCCTCTTATAAGATTTACTCGCAATGATACACTCCCCTCTTCGCGTCTTTAGCACATTGCCAATATTGGTCTCCGAGTCCATGTACACCCTTGAGGTATCAATGAAATTTATCCCGTAATCGAGCGCCGCGTGAATGACCTTCTCTATTACCCCCTCCGTGTTTCCTCCCATCACAGTGGAGAGTTGAATTCCTCCTAAACCCCACCTGGTAGCCTGAAGACCCGTTCTTCCCAATCTCACCTTCTTCATACTACGCTCCCCTTGCGATGTGATGATGTCACATTTTCAATCTTATACCTGAAGCACTTGCCTGCGTGGGCGCTTCAAAAGCGCTGGTGTCCATGTTACTAATGGGTTACTACTTAGCTACTTACCCTTAAGCACGCTACCCAGTTTTCTCCCGGCCTCTTCCGCGCGCTTCATCACCTCCGGCATATCGGCAACATCATTCATTCCCACCACCTCAGCTATAGTAGCCACCAGGTTGAGACGGTGGCTATCTCCCACACAGATCTTCAAGGTCTCCAGTGCCCGCTCATGACCTGCCCCTGCGACGGTGGTGACTACAATACCAGGTTTTCCCGCGAGAGGTCGCTGCCCTAAGAAAGGCATATCAGGATTATACACGGGTCCAATACCTCGATAGTAGAGCGCCAGACTCCTATCAAGTAAACATTTAACCGCACCTGCCACATCCATAAAATAGGTGGGAGCACCGAGGATGACGGCATCCGCAGCGAGCAACTTCTCATAGAGCTCCTGCATATCGTCTTTTATAGGACACTTCCCCTCATTCATCATACACTCTGAACATCCTGTGCAGGGTTTTACCTCACACTTCCCCAGTTCTACCAGTTCATACTCACATCCGGATGCTTCGGCAATCTTTCTCACCAGCTTATTGGTATTACTCTCATCCCTTAAACTTCCACAAATAGCCAAGATTTTCATAGCA